>JAIVTZ010000184.1:0-6731 GCA_049188105.1 Deltaproteobacteria bacterium
GTTCTTGGCCGCCGCCCGGAGCAGGCTCGGTCCACCGATGTCGATCTGCTCGACCGCCTCGTCGAGATCCACGCCGTCACGGGCCACCGTCTCGCGGAAGGGGTAGAGGTTGACCACGACGAGATCGATCATCGGGATTTCGAGCTCCGAGATCTCCTTCTCATGCTCAGCAGTCGGGGCCGCGAGAATGCCCGCAAACACCCGAGGGTGGAGGGTCTTGACGCGTCCACCGAGGATCTCCGGGAAACCCGTGTGCCGGCTGATCTCGAGCACCTCGCACCCGGCTTCGGCAAGCGCCCGCGCCGTACCCCCGGTGGAGATGATCTTCCATCCTAAATCCTGGAGGTTGTGGCCCAGCTCATCGAGACCCGTCTTGTCCGAAACCGAGATCAGCGCTAATCCGGCCATCACTGCCACCCCCAGAGGGGGGATTGTACATGGGTGCAGGGATTTTGAATTTCGAATTTCGAATTTCGAATTTGGCGCCCCGCAGCCTATATTCTTTGCCGGGAAGCCCCAGTCGGCGTGGCGCTGTTGGGGAGGGGCAGGGAGACACGGATCGAATTAGGAATAATGCCGCCCATCCACCCCTGCGGAATTTCGGATTTCGGATTTCGGATTTGCCGTCCCCAACTTGCATCCTCCACCGGAAGCCTCCACGCGGCGCGGCGGGTTGGAGGGCGCGTCCACCGGAGGTGCCTGGCATCCCGATATGACGTTGTCCTCAACGTCATGTCGGCGTGCCTGGCATCCTCTCGCGGCAGCGCTTTGAGAAACGGGCCGCGTATCGCGGGCCGTAGCAGAGGTCCGGAATCGGCGCGATCACACAAAAGGTGGGGGGTGCGGCCTCGCTCGGATGCAGCCCGCCGGCGCGCCCGAGGGGCGCCGGCCGAGGCCGCGTGGCCGCGGGCCCTGCCCGCGGACGGCAGGCGGGACGCCTGCCCCACAAGGACTCCTATTGCGGCTTTACTGCCGGTCCTTGGGTGCGCTGCCACCACAGGATGCGGGCGCCGGACTTGACGAACACGCGAGCGGTCACCACCGCCTGCCAGTCGTCGCGGCGGCCAACGGCGGTCACCTCCACCTCCCACGCGCCCAACGGCCGGACCGAGCTCGAGATGGCGCCGCCCTCGAAACGCCGTTCGGTCACCCCGGGGAATGCGACGCCGTTCTCGGCGAGCTCGGCGAGGGTCTCGGCCATGGCGGCGTCGGACAGGGCGGTTACCCGCACCACCCGCTCCTCGAGGACGACCCCGGCGCCGCGCGACTGGATTTCGGCGGAGACGGCGCCGATCGTGATCGCGATCAAGGTCAGCGCGGCCAGCGCGAAGACCAGGGCCGATCCCTGCTCGAAGTGGCGGGTTACCACTGCAGCCCTCCCCCACTGGCTCGAATGGCGAATCGGAGATTCTCCTTCCGTCTCTCGAGGCCGTAGACCGCGTCGCGGGAGACCCGGCGTTCGGGCGTCGGGTTGACCAGGTAGCCGATATTGATGTCGACCACGCCCGGCACCGGCGACCGCCACCACCACGAGGTCACGCCGCGCAGCAACACCCGTTCTTCAACGGTGCCGCTCCCGGGCGCCACGTTTCGGCGCACGAGATTGCCATCCTCGACGCCGATGCGCACCAGGCCTCCCGCTCGGGTCGAGAGCACGAGCGGGTCCTCGGACCACAGTGTGTCCGGAATCGCCACGGCGGCCGCCTCCTGGACATCGTTGCGCAGTCGGTTCGTAACGTGAACCAGGATGGGGTTGCGCACCGAGCGCCCGGTCGCGCCCAACAACGTTATGGAGTGGACCACCAGATCCGCCGCCACCAGGACCATGATGCTGAGGAGCGCCAACACCACGAGGAGCTCGACCAACGTGGTCCCGCGGGAGTTGCTCATGGCCGCCATACCTGGGTGGTGATCGACACCACCATCTCCTCGGAGCGCACCATCGCCCGCGCTTCGACCCTCACCTCATAGAGATCCGGCAGCGGACGCTGAATCACCTGGAGCGTGGTCCGAACCCGGATCGACGACATGGGTTGGAACTCGTCCGTGAGATCGACGTCGCCCGATATCAGCGGCCTCACTCCGCCGCGCACGCTTTCGAGCAGGGTTTCGGCGGCTCGCACCAGATCGGCCCGCGCCTCGAGCCGTCTCGCGGCGCTCATCTGGACGTCGAGGAAGCTGGAGGCCACGACGACCGCGAAACCAAAAATGGCGAGCGCCGCGACGGCCTCGACGAGGCTGAAGCCGCGCCGCCGCCCTTTGGTCGCTCTCGGGGACTCGCATTTCTCACCACGTTGCGCCGCGAGGCCCGCGAGATGGCACGAGATATGGTGAGCCATGCAGGCTAAACGGCGAATCCCAGCAGCTCCCTCAGCTTGGCCTGCGAACGCTCCTCGACCTCGGCGTGGAGCGAACCACCGTGCGAGTCCATGGTCACCATCACCGGGAAGCGCTCGACGTCAATCACCCACAGGGCCTCGGGAACCCCGAACTCTTCGAGCATGAAGACCCGCTCTACGCGGGGAATGGCCCGCGCCAGCACCTGGGCGGCGCCACCGACGGCGTGGAGGTAGACGGCGCCGTGCTCGTCCAGCCCCGCAAGGGTCTTGGCGCCCATGCCGCCCTTGCCGATCACCCCGCGCAGCCCGTAGCGGCCGATCACGTCCGCCTGGTAGGGCTCCTCGCGGATCGACGTTGTCGGGCCGGCGGCGACGAAGTCATAGGTGCCGTCGTCGTTCTCCGCCACAACCGGACCGCAGTGATAGATGATCGAGTCCTTCATGAACGGCACCATCTCTTCACGGAACTCATCGATCAACCACGTATGGGCCGCGTCACGACCGGTGATCATGCGACCGCTGAGCTCGACGAAATCCCCGACCTCGAGGCCCCGGACCGTCTCCTCACTGACCGGAAGCTTCAGCTCAGCCATGTCACATCTCCTCCCTCGTCGATGCTCACTGCGGCCTTGCGATCGGCCCAGCACATGTATGAGATGGTCACAAAGTAACATGCAGGCAGCCGGTCGAGGACGCCGATCTTGACCGCCAGCAGCGTCGTCTTGCCGCCGAATCCCATCGGCCCGATCCCGAGCTCGTTGCCCTCGCGAAGCAAACGCTCCTCGAGCTCGGCCAGCTCCGGCACCGGGCTGGTGTCCTTGAGCGGCCGCAAGAGCTGGCGCTTCGACTCCTCGAAGGCCGAAACCCGATCGCCTCCGATGCAGACTCCGAGTACGCCGGGTGCGCAGCCCATGCCCTGAGCCGATACCACCGCATCGAGAACCACGCGCCGGACCCCCTCGAGGTCACGTCCCGCGCCGAGCTTGCCATCGGGCAGCTTGTACTGGGCACCGACATTTTCCGAGCCGCCGCCCTTGAGGATCATTCGCGCCTCGATCCTCGGCTCATCCCACTCCTCGAAGTGGAGAAAAGGGATGCCCCTCCCCGACCCATCGCCGGTGTTGGATCCGGTGAGGGTGTCGACCGCATTCGGACGAAGGTACTTGCGGCCGGTCGCCTCACGCACCGCTGTTTCGAAGTCGCCCCTCAACCCCCGGGTGCTCACCCCAGGCGGGTGGTGGATCCAGACCACGGGGGTGCCGGTGTCCTGGCAGATCGGCGCCGAGCTTTCGCGGGCGAGCTCGATGTTGTTGAGAATCGTGCCCAAGGCGATCGAGGCAAGACCCTGGCTCTCCTCAGCATCGCGCCCATCCTCGATCGCCGCAACGATGTCGGCGGGCAGCTCGGTCGAGGCCCTCCGAATCAGCTCGACGAATGTCTGCGTGTAGCTTCCGGCGTCACCCATACGCACCTCCAACTCACGGATTATACGCCTGCCTGAGGGGCCGCCAGTGTGCCCTGCCATAATTGGTGTGTAGGTTCGCAACAATGCGCGGCCGATGGTTGCGACATTCTCGTGAATATTCCAATGACTGCGAAGCGGCCGGTTACACTGGGATCTGTGCGCCGCCCCAAGCTCGGGGGGCCGACCACCGGAGGAAGATTGAACGACGCCAGGGTTGCCGTTTATCGACAGGCCGCGGAGGCGCTTCGCCGCGGGCAGTTCGACGTCAGTATCCCCATCGGAGCACCCGACGAGGTCTCCGAGCTCGGGGAGGCTCTGCAGGCGCTCGCCCAAACGCTGAAGGCGCAGTCCGAACAGTCGACAATGCTGGCGGAGATCGCGCAGCGGGTCAACGAGGGATTGCTGATCAAAGAGGTTTTGGAACACGTATATCGGAGCTTCTTCTCCCTGATCCCCTACGATCGGATCGGACTCGCGCTGCTCGAGGAGGGCAATACCGTCGTGCGCGCCTACTGGGCTCACTCCGAGGCAATGGAGATCAAGCTGCCGGTGGGCTTTAGTGCGGTCCTTGCCGGGAGCAGCCTCGAAGGCATTATCAGCACCGGTCGCCCGCGCATCCTCAACGATCTCGAGGACTACCTCGAACAGCATCCCAACTCGGATTCAACCCGGCACATCGTCGAGGAGGGTATGAGGTCGAGCCTCACGTGCCCCCTGGTGGCAAAAGGACAGCCGGTCGGGTTCCTCTTTTTTTCGAGCATCAAGAAGAACACCTACTCAGAGGCCCATCAGGAGCTCTTTCTGCAGATCGCGGGCCAATTGGCCATGACCCTCGAAAAGGGCCGGATCTACCAGGAGCTGCTCGACATCACCGCGGAACTCCGTGAGGCCAGAGACGCCCTCAAGACCGAGGCGACCCGGGACAACCTCACCGGGCTCTGGAACCGGCGTTCGATCTTCGAGCTCCTGAAACGGGACATGGCCCGAGCGCAACGGGAGGAAAAACCGCTCGCCGCGGTGATAATCGACATCGACGACTTCAAGCGCATCAACGACCGTATCGGGCACCTGGCGGGAGACGAGGCACTCACCGAGGTGACCCGTCGCGTCTCATCCACCCTCCGCACGGCCGACATCCTCGGGCGGATCGGAGGCGACGAGTTCCTGATCATTCTCTACCCGGCAGACGAGCAGACCGCGATCGATGTCATGGAGAGGGCGCGCCAAGCCTGCGAGTCGGGGCCTGTGCCTGCCGGCAGCGGCGAGTTCGAGGTGACGATCAGCCTCGGCGCCGCGGTCGTCAACGACATCGAAGACGTCGATCTCTCGGTCATCCTCAAGACCGCGGACCACGCTCTCTATCGGGCGAAGAACGGCGGTAGGAATCGATCCGAGGTCGAACCGGTCTGAGGAGCAGGGCACAGGGCACAGGGTACAGGGCGCACAGGCATGAAGGCTGGGCCTTGGACCTTGAACACACCCGGTGTTCAGTTGCTCGATCGAAATAGCCCCGCGCTCGACGAGCATTTCTCCCAACAGGCCCATGACGACATCTTTCAACTTGAGCCCCAGTTTTTCAAATTCTGTTCCAAAATGGAACAACATAGCCCGACGGGGGGTTATCTTTGAGAGAGCTTGTTGCAGGAGGGCCGATCGTGAAAATGCGAATCGAGCACGACACCATGGGTCAGGTCGAGGTCCCCGCCGATCGTTACTGGGGGAGCCAGACCGCACGTTCGCTGGCCAATTTTCGAATCGGTGACGAGCGCATGCCGAGAGAGATCATTCGCGCCCTCGGCATCCTCAAGCTTGCCGCGGCGCGCACCAACGCCGATCTGGGCGTACTCCCCGAGGCCACCAGCGAGCTCATCGGGCGGGCCTCACAGGAGGTCATCGACGGGCGCCTCGACGAGCACTTCCCTCTTGTCGTGTGGCAGACCGGGAGCGGGACCCAGACCAATATGAACGCCAACGAGGTGATCGCCAACCGCGCCATCGAGCTCGCGGGCGGCGAGATCGGGTCGAAGGACCCGGTCCACCCGAACGACCACGTCAACCGGGGCCAGTCCTCCAACGACACATTCCCCACCGCGATGCATATCTCCGCCGCCGAACGCATCGTCCACGACCTCCTGCCCTCGATGCGCCACCTCGAAGACGTCTTGGCCGGCAAGGCCGACGAGTTTGCGGGTATCGTCAAGATCGGCCGCACCCATCTGATGGACGCGGTCCCGCTGACCCTCGGTCAGGAGTTCTCGGCCTACGCGCACCAGGTCGGCAAAAACATCGAACGAATCTCCGCGACGCTGCCGGATCTGTACGAGCTCGCCCTCGGCGGCACCGCCGTTGGCACCGGCCTCAACACCCACCCGGAGTTCGCAACTCGCGCCGCCGCAGCTATTGCTGCGATCACCGGTCTTCCCTTCGTTTCCGCGCCGAACTTCTTCGAGGCGTTGGCCGCCCACGACGCCGTGGTGCAGACCAGCGGCGCCCTCAAGACCAGCGCCGTGTCGCTGATGAAGATCGGCAACGACATTCGCCTCCTCGGTTCCGGGCCGCGCACCGGCCTCGGCGAGATCACCCTGCCGGCAAACGAACCTGGTTCGTCGATCATGCCCGGCAAGGTCAATCCGACCCAGGTCGAAGCGTTGACCATGGTCGCGGCGCAAGTCATCGGCAACGATGTCGCCATCACCGTCGGCGGTTCCAACGGCCAGCTCGAGCTCAACGTCTTCAAACCGATGATGATTTACAACCTCCTGCAATCGATTCGCCTCCTCGGCGACGTCTGCCGAAGCTTCGCCGACAAGTGCGTGGTGGGCATCGAGCCGAATCGCGATCGCATCGCCGAGCTCCTCGACCGCAGCCTGATGTTGGTCACAGCCCTCAACCCGGAAATCGGCTACGACAACGCCGCCAAGGTCGCC
>JAIVTZ010000185.1:0-6728 GCA_049188105.1 Deltaproteobacteria bacterium
CCAGGTGCTGAGCCGGTACCAGTCGCGACCGATCAGCAGCTTGCCGCAGTTGTGGCAGTAGGTGCTGCCGCCTTCCGGGTCGACCACGTTGCCGGTGTAGGCGTAGCGGACGCCGTTTTCGAGCGCAACGCGGCGGGCGCGGCTCAGGGTTTCGGGTGGTGTGGGTGGCCGGTCCTTCATCTTGAAGTCGGGGTGAAAAGCGGTGAAGTGCATGGGCACGTCGGGACCGAGGGTTTCCACTACCCATCGGGTCATCTCGTCGATCTCGGCCTCCGAGTCATTTTCCCCCGGGATGAGAAGGGTCGTGAGCTCGATCCACACATCGGTCTCCCGCACCAGGTACTCGAGGGTGTCGAGGACCGGTTGCAGCTCGCCGCCGCACAGCCTTTTGTAGAAGTCCTCGGTAAAGGCCTTGAGATCGACGTTGGCGGCGTCCATGTGTGAGAAGAACTCCTCCCGCGGCTCGGGGCAGATCTCCCCGGCGGTGACCGCCACCGTGGCGATCCCCAGCTCGCGGCAGGCGACCGCCACATCGACCGCATACTCGAGAAAGATCACCGGGTCGTTGTAGGTAAAGGCAACGCTGCGGCTGCCGGTGGAGGAGGCGGCGCGGGCGATCGCCTCGGGCGACGCGGCGTCGGCCAGGGTGTCGTACTCGCGCGACTTCGAAATCGACCAGTTCTGGCAGAAGCGGCAGGCGAGGTTGCAGCCGGCGGTGCCGAAGGAAAGCACCCCGGTTCCGGGGTAGAAGTGGTTGAGCGGTTTCTTTTCGATCGGATCGACGCAGAAGCCTGATGAGCGCCCGTAGGTCGTGAGGACCATGCCGTCATCAACGTTCTGCCGCACGAAGCAAAAGCCACGCTGGCCTTCCTTGAGCTTGCACAGACGGGGGCACAGCTCGCACAGTACCCGCCCGTCATCGAGCGTGCGCCAATAGCGGCCGGGGACCACGGTGTTCACGGTATCTCCTCACACCATTGATGGTTCCGCGCGGCGTGGATGTCAAGCCTGGCAACAGCGAGAAATTCGGAATTCGGAACTGATGTGCTATCAGGGCACTGAATATGACCAGGCCGTGGTGTTGCCGGACTCGAAGCCATCCGCGAATATGAGGATCACAACTCTCACCGAGACGATCGTATCTGCGGAATGAGACGACGCGTCTTCGGAACGGTAGACGAACGTGTCGGTCCCGGAAAAGCCGCTGGCAGGCGTGTAGACGAATGAACCGTCGGGATCGAGGTTCAGATTTCCGTGCTGTGGAGCCTGTACCAGGGTTGCGGTGAGAGAGTCACCGTCGGCATCGGAGTCGTTGCCCAGGACCCCCGGGGCGGGCACACTGAGTGCCGTGTCCTCGGGCGTGAGGTAATGGTCGACCGCAGCAACGGGCGGGTCGTTAACCGGCGTGACCTGGATGTTGACCAGGGTCACGGTCGAGCTCTGGAGGCCGTCGCTGGCCGTGTAGGAGAAGGTGTCGGCGCCAAAGTAGTCGCCCGCTGGGCTGTAGCTGAACGACCCGTCGGGATCGAGCACGGCGGTCCCGTGGTCCGGTCCATGGACAGGAGAGGCGGTCAACGGATCGCCATCGGCGTCGTGGTCGTTCCCGAGTACTCCCGGCGTCGGAGCCACCAAGGGCGTGTCCTCGGGCGTGCTATAGGCGTCGTCGTTGGCAACCGGGCGGGAGTTGGGTGGCACCACTCCAAACGGCGTGAAGACGGTGATCTCGTCGTACTTGACCCAGGTGCCGGGATACCCTTGGCCGCCGAAGCAGTAGATCAGGTGGGTCGTCGAGTCCTCGACGCAGGGCAGGAACGCGCGTCGGGAGGGCAACCGCAGGTCTTCGATGCTCAGGGTGTCACCCGCCGGATCGTACTTGACGATCTGGTCAAAGAAGTCGATCTCGTCGTTGATCGACACCATGTGGTTGTAACCCCCGAAGCAGTAGATATGGTGGTTGAGCGAGTCCTCGGCGCAGCCCAGGGCTTCCCGCCCGGGATACGGCAGCATTGCGCTCTGGGTCGCCACCTCGTGTGTCGCCGGGTTGTACTCCACGATCTCCCGGAAGTATGGTGGTCCGCCCCACCGATAGCCACCGAAACAGTAGATCTTGTGGGTCGAGCTGTCCTCGGCGCAGGCCAGATCGCTGCGCGCCTGCGGCAGAACTTCGGACATCGCAGTCAGCGTGTCGGTTGCAGGATCGTACTCGAGAATTTCGTCGAAGACGACGCTCTGGCTGATCATTCCGCCGAGACAGTAAATGCGATGGGTGGCGGAGTTCTCGACACACGCCAACCGGTTTCGGGCCCTTGGCAGGCTGGCCGATGTGGTCGTGAACGCATCCGCGATCGGGTCGTACTCGAGCACCGAGGTCGCCGAGGTTCCGCCGCCGAAGCAGTAGATTCGATCGGTCGATGTGTCGGCCGCGCAGGCGATGCCGAACAGCCCGCTCGGCAGCGTCTCGTATCGCGTGACGATCGTGTCGGTCGTGGGGTCGTACTCGGCGATCTCGTCCTCGTCGTCGCCGCCACCGAAGCAGAAGACGTGACGATTGCTGGTCGCGGTGCAGGTCAGCCGACTCGCCTCCCAGGGCAGGGTTGCCGACGCGACCGGAATCACGTCACAGGTCAGACCCTCGTCAATCGAGCCGTTGCAGTCGTTGTCGTAGCCGTCGCAGTCCTCGATTTTTCCGGGATAACAGAAACGACCGCACCGCGAGGTATCGTCATCGCAGTCGCTGCCGCCGCAGGCGGCGTCGAAGTAGTAGTCGTCGTCGCGATCCGGGCACACCGGCGAACCGGTCGATCCGGGTGTGAACTCGACAATCTCGTCGATCGACACCACGTTGCGGCTGCCGCCGCTGCAGAAGATGGTTTGGGTCGCCGAGCTGTTGACGCACGAGAGCCCGTACCTGCCCGTTGGCAGGGTCTCCGGCATCACGGTGAGCTGATCGGCGACCGGGTCGTACGAGTAGACCTCCGAGACGTAGGCAACCGACTGGATCTGACCTCCAAAGCAGTAGAACCGTCCCATGGCCGGGTCCTCGGCGCACGACAGATCGGTGATCCTCGAAGGGAAGATGGCACTCCGGGTTGTGAGCGTATCGCTGGACGGGTCGTAGGCGAGAATCTGGTTCAGCTTGCCATCCGCGTCCTGGCCACCGAAGCAGAACAGGTCGTGGGTGCTCGATCGCTCGTCGCAGGACAGCCCCCACCTCCCGGTTGGCAGAGTCGCGGTCATCACCGTCACCGAATCGGTTGCCGGGTCGTAGGCAACGACGCTGGCGGAGGAGGTCGGGCTGGCTCCACCGAAACAGTAGATGCGGTGCGACGAGCTGTCCTCGGTGCACGCCATGTCCGAGTTGGGGCTCGGCAGGGTTGCCGACATCACGCGGGTCGAGTCGGTCGCGGCGTCGTACTCGATGATGTCGTCGTAGACATACGAGGTGGTTATGCCCCCGACGCAGTTGTCACCGTCCCACTGGGTGCACAGGAAGTCCTGGGCGCGGCCACCAAAGCAGTAGATGAGGCCGGACGAGCTGTCCTCGGCACAGGCGAGACCGCTGCGACGCGAAGGCAGCACAGCTGTCTTGGCGACGGCCGTGTCGCCGACCGGGTCGTACTCGACGATGAGATCCGTCTCGGGCGCGTTGGTCGATACCGTGTCGACGCCGCCGAAACAGTAGATTCGCCCGCTGTCGGTGCGCTCGGTGCAGGCGTGGTTGGAGATGATCGTCGGGTAGGTTGCTGAACGGGTGGTGAGGCTCTTGGTGGAGCGCGCTCCCGGTCCGTTGTCGAGCTGTGGAGCGGGGTGTTGGATGACGACTCGCTCGGCGGGCGACACGGCGAGCGAGGTCGTGGTCGCGCCGCAGAGACCGAAGACGATCAGGCAACATCGAGCGGCCGATGTGCGAGGCCAACGTTCGAAAGCCATTCCATCCCTTTGGCGTCGACTGATACCGGCCCGGATCTCCCCGAAGGCGGAGGTTCCAGATCCGCTTCGGGAGAGCTGTGACGACGCCTGCCTTCCTCGCTATCGAGTCTTTCACGAAAGGAATGGCCGAAGGGTGACCTCCGTCACCCCGGGGGCGCCGGCTGTACCGCGACCACCGGTTGACCTCGGTCTCGTCCGGTCAACGCGAACGGCACGCCGGCTGTGGGCTTTGTCGGGTGGGCGGGCGGCAATCCGAATTGCTGACGGCCTTCGGCCGTCGCGAAGCACCGTCGCCAGCGCGTGGCTCATGGCCTCCTCTCCTTCGGATGAGGCCTGAGCTCACTGCCCTGCCGCCGGCGGTTTCCGAGTTCCGAATTCAGCCAACGGCTGGAAGCAGCTTCCCGCTGACTTCCCCGAAACCGATCCGAATGCCATCCGCCTCGCAGTGCCCGCGCATGATCACCGTGTCGCCGTCGGCGAGGAACTTCCGTTCCTCTCCGTTCGCCAGCTCGACGGTTTCGGTGCCGCGCCAGCTCAGCTCGAGCATGGAGCCGCGCTCATGTTTGTCGGGGCCGCTGATGGTTCCTGAACCCAGAAGATCGCCCGGCTGGGCGTTGCAGCCGCCCGAGGTGTGGTGGGCGAGCTGCTGGCAGATGCTCCAGTACATGTACTTGAAGTTCGAGGTTGCGATGGTCTCGGGCGCGTCCATCTTCTCCGACTGCAGCAGCACCTCGAGGGGGATGTCGTAGGCGCAGTTTCCGGGGTTCTTCAGATAGTCGAGTGGCTCGGGGTCGTCCTGGGCGGGGCCGGCACAGCGGAAGGGCTCGATCGCCTCCATGGTCACTACCCATGGCGAAATCGAGGTGCCGAAGTTCTTACCCAGGAAGGGGCCCAACGGAACGTACTCCCACTTTTGGATGTCACGTGCCGACCAGTCATTGACCAAAACCATGCCGAAGATGTGCTCGGCCGCCTCGTCGATCGGAATGGGCTCACCGAGGGCGTTGCCGGGCCCGACGAAAAAGCCCATCTCGAGCTCGAAATCCATCAGCCGGCTCGGTCCGTAGCTTGGGCTGTCGGCATCGTCGGCCTTGGTCTGGCCCATTGGCCGGCGGATGTCGGTGCCGCTGACGACCACCGAGCTGGCGCGGCCGTGGTAACCGACCGGAAGGTGGAGCCAGTTTTCCTGGAGCGCGTTGTCGGGTCCGCGAAACATGGTGCCGACGTTGGTGGCGTGCTCGCGCGAGGAGTAGAAGTCGGTGTAGTCGCCGATCGTCGCCGGCAGCAGCATCTCGACCGATGCCATGGGATGGAGCGCCGCCAGGCGGAGCGGCCGGTTGTCTCTGATGGTGGAATCGCTGACGCGGAGGAACCGGGTCAAACGGGCCCTTGCCTCGCGCCAGGCGGGCCGGCCGAGAGCCATGAAGGCGTTGAGCGTCGGCTGCCGGAATGCGTCGCCGTCACCCAGGGCCCGGCCGGAGAGGAGACCGCGTTCGGCGAGGACCGAGAGATCGAGGACCGCATCGCCGATCGCCACTCCGATCCGCGGCCGCGCCCCGGCCGAGGGCCGGAAAACCCCATAGGGCAGGTTGTGGATCGAAAAGTCCGAGCCGGTGGGAACGTCGACAAACGACTGCAGGTTGGGGTCCTGAGGGGTCACGACACGTCTCCTATGATGTTGAGCTGTTGCAGGTCATTGCGCGGCTCGGAGAAGCTGCAGCTACCGAAGGTGGTGAGCAGATGATCTCGCGCCGCCGCCACTTGCTCCGATGAGGCCTCGATATCGCGCCAAGCGAAGCGGCCGTTTTCGATCGCGAACGTCTCCTCTTCGACCTCGGCCACGATCTCGGCGAGGCGGGCGGCCGGCAGGTCGTGAACATGCGCAAGGACCGACGCCGCATAAAGGTTGAGGAAGCCGTGCACCATCGTGTCCAGCACCGAATCGTGGTGTCGGAAGGGATGGTGCAGCCCCTGGGTCGCCTTGAGCGGCACCCCGGTGGCGCGGCAGGTCGCGATGGCTGCGGCCACCGCCATCGGCTCGGGGACCGCCGATGCGTCGAGGCCGCCGCAGCGGATCTTGAGGCCGACCCGGCTCGTTCCCCCCGTGCCGCGATCGGTGTCGCGCACCGCCGCCGCCGCGGCCGGCAGCCGCGGCCGCCAGTCGCCGAGCAGCGAAACCTCGAAGTAGGGCGTCATCGGAATTGAACCGTCATCGGTCAATCGCCGCCAGGCGCTCTCCACCGCCACCGCGACGCCCCCGGCTGACGGCAGCCCGACCTCGAAGACATCCGCGACCGCCCGCCCGGTCTGGCGAGAGGAAAAGGCTCGCACCGCCGTGGCGTCCCGATCGACCCCCTCGAGGAAATCCTCGAGCGTGTCGCCGCCGCGGCCCAGCACCGCAATACCGATCGGGGACTGTGAAGGATCGCCCTGGGCGAGCAACGGCTCCAGCTCATCGAGACGCGTGGCCGGACAGACAAACCGCGCCAGCATCCAGCCGTCGTCCTCGCCGCGGTGTCGCAGAAATCGCGCGAACGCCTCATCCATGGGCAATCGCGCCGGCGGGAAGAGACCGGCATAGTCGATGATGCCGTCAAGCAGGGCTTTCGCACAGGGATCCATCTCTACTCCGTGACGATCGCGTGAACTCGAGGCGATATGGTACCACCCGTCTCCGTGTCCGTCTCCGTGCCCGCCCGCCGCCCGCCCTCGGAAAGCCACGACGGGCCGGGCCCGCCGCGACTTTCCGAGGGGAGGGAGTGAATATGTCATCGCAGCTGATTGTGGGGTGTCGACGG
>JAIVTZ010000186.1:0-6704 GCA_049188105.1 Deltaproteobacteria bacterium
GGCGGCCGGGCTCCGTCGAGGACAGTGACCTCGAAGCCCCCGAGGCGCGCCGCGATGGCGGTGGCCAGCCCCGCCGGGCCCCCTCCCGCGATCACAATGTTAACCATGACCCCTCCGACGTTCGGCCCGCGCCATCGCCAGCGACGACCGCAGCGCGGCGCCGGCCAGACGAAACGGGGTCACCGCGGCGGGCGCTGTGAGCGCGCCGGCTCGCCAGCGCTCGAGCGCCTCGCGGCGGCGGATCTTCCCCGACGAGGTGCGGGGAAGGGCGCCGGGATCCAGGACCTCGACGCGGTCCGGATCGAGCCCGGTCGCAGCCAACACCGCACGCGACACCTCCTCGGCTATCCGTGGATACTGACTCGCGGATACTCCCTTGCCGGTCTCCACCATCACGATCAACAGCTCGCGGTCCGCGCCCTCCGGCATGAAGGACGCGGCCGCGGCGCAACCCGTACGCACCCCGGCCACCGTGTCGACCGCGTGCTCCACCTCAACCGGCGAATGATTGCGACCGCGCAGGATGAGAACGTCCTTGGCACGGCCGGTGAGGAAGAGATCGCCGTCGGCGATAAAGCCGAGATCGCCGGTGTCGAGCCAGCCCGCACTCATGACCCGAGCGGTCGCCCGTTCGAGCCCGAGATAGCCCTCCATCAGTGATGGGCCGCGAACCATCACGCGGCCGACCCGTCGCTCGGGCAGCTCACGACGCCCGCGATCGACAACCCGTACCTCGAAGTCCGGCAGCGGCCGGCCGACTGACACGATCTCCACACCCGTCGGATCATCGATCGCTTCGAAGCGCCCCGCCAGGGCCTCGCGGTCGAAGCGCCGGCTGGTGAAGGGCCGGTCGAGCGCAGAGAAGGTCACCGCGAGAGAGGCCTCCGACAGCCCGTAGACCGGGGTCAGCGCCTCGGAGCGAAAGCCCCAGCCTGCGAAGCGTCGCTGGAAGCGCCGCAGCACCTCGGCCGCCACCGGCTCGGCCCCGTTGAGGGCGACTCGCCAGGACGACAGGTCGACACCCTCGAGCTCCTCGTCACGGATTCGATCGGCGCACAATCCAAACGCGAAGTTGGGCGCCGGCGAGACGGTCGCCCGGTAGCGCGAGATGGTCCGCAACCACACCGCGGGCCGGGCGACAAAGAGCTCGGGCGGAATGAGGGTCAGGGCCGCGCCGCGCTCGAGCGCCGGGAATACACAGCCGATCAGACCCATGTCGTGGTACAGCGGCAACCAGCTGGCGCCGCTGTGGACGACACCGTCCGCGTCCGGCCAAAACCCGTTGAGACGCACCGTCTGGGCCACGACCGCCCGGTGGCTGAGGGCGACCGGCTTGGGGTCGACCGTCGTGCCCGACGAAAACTGAACGAGCGCGAGGTCACCCTCCCCCACCGGCGTCGAGCTCGGTGCGGCCGGCGGAAGGTCTTCGATGGTTCGGCATCCGAGCGCCGGGCGCGCGGCCTCGATTGCCGGGCCGAGGAGCCGGCGAACCCGCTTCTCGGTCAGCACCAGCCGGGCGTCCACCGCCCTCAGCATCGCAGCGGTTCGTTGGTGGTACTCGTCAAGTCGCCCGAGACGCACCGGCGGGTAGAGCGGGACCGGCACCGCACCGGCAAGAAGAACGCCGAAAAAGGCGTCGAAGAAACCCACGCTGGTCGGGTAGATGAGCGCCACCCGCTGGCCCGGCAGGATTCCACTCTCGCACAGCCGGCCGGCGACCGATCGTGCCCGTTCGTGGACTTCGGACCACGGCAGCCATCGGCTGCGTTCGCGCCGGTCGAGGATCCTCAGTCCCCCGTCCGCCGATGTCGCTGCCAGCTCGAGCAGCCCGTTGAGCGTTACAGTGTCACTCATCGAGCCGCTCCCTGATGATCTCGACCAGATCGCCGACCGTGAGGATCGCCGCCTCTTCGTCGAGACAGACTCGAAAGTGGTTTTCGACCTCGAGGGCGAGGGTCAGTCTCTTGAGCGAGTCGAGCTCGAGATCTTCCACCAAGTGCATCTCCGGGCGCAGCTCCCCCGCCCACCCGAGGTGAACTCGTGCGACCTCGGCAATACCACCGATGATTCGCGCATCGGAAACGCTCACTCGGCACCCCCGGCCGCGAGCCGGCTCAGCGCTTCATCCTCGACCCGGATTCGTTCCTTGAGCAGAACGAGATTGGCGATGCTGAACACTCCCGCCGTTAACCATGCACAGTGCACCAGCGGGATCGCGGCAATCTCCATCACGACCACCAGGTAGTTGGGGTGGCGCAACCAGCGGTACGGTCCGGCCCTGACCAGATCTTCACCCGGGACCACGAGAACACGAGTGGTCCAGCGCTCGCCAAGGGTCGCGAGGGTCCACCACCGAAGGGCGGTCGCCGCGACCAGGACGAGCATTGCGGCCGTCGCGATGAGGGGACGCCAGGGACGATCGAGGAGCCAGACTTCGGCCACGCACGACAGGAGAAAGGTGGTGTGCAGGGCAACCATCCACGGGTAGTGGCCGGCCCCGACCTCGATCGCACCTCGACCCTCGAGCACACGCAGATGACGCTTGGAAACACCGAGCTCCCGCACGCGTAGTACCGCGATGACCGCGACCAGCAGCGTGTAGGCGACACGTGAGTCGACGCCGAGCACGGTCCCGCTCATTCGTCCTCCCACCTCAGGAGCACCAGCTCGGAGCAAAAGCCGGGGCCCATGGCCGACATCAGACCCCAGCTGCCAGACGGAGGCGGCGACCCGAGGGTCCCCTCCAGCACCAACAACACCGACGTCGACGACAGATTGCCGACCTCGCGCAGCGTCCGCCACGCGCCCTCGAGCGCTTCGTCCGGCAGCTCCAGCGCCTCCTGCATGGCCTCGAGGACCTTTGGTCCGCCGGGATGGGAGATCCACGCCGCGATGTCGTCCCTGGCCAGTCCGTGCTCGGAGAGGAAGGCGTCCACGTCCCGCCGCAGATAGCGGCGAACCATCTCCGGCACCTCGGCCGAAAGCACGATCTTGAAGCCCCTCTCCGACACGTCCCAGCCCATCACCCGCTCGGTGTCGGGATAGAAGGAGGAACGGCTGGCAACCACCCGCGGGCCCTGCGACGGGCGTTCTTCTCCCACCAGGACCGCGGCCGCGGCGCCGTCGCCAAAGAGCCCCGATCCGATCAGGTTTTCCACCGACAGGTCGTCCCGTTGCAGGGTCAGCGAGCACAGCTCCACCGACAGCAGCACAGCCACCTCGCTCGGGTGACCGAGCAAATAGTCGGCGGCGCGGGCGACTCCCGCCGCCCCCGCCAGACATCCGAGACCGAAGATCGGCACCCGCTTCACCCGCGGCGGCAACGACAACCGGTTCATCAGGCGGGCGTCGATCGACGGCGTGGCGATTCCGGTCACGGTTGTGAAGTAGAAGGCGTCGATCTCGTCGACGCCGATCCCGGCGCGATCGAGAGCCGTCAACACGGCCTTGCCGCCGAGCTCCTCCGCGACCCGAATCCAGTGGTCGTTGGCCTCGCCCCAGGTCTCTATCTTGGGGTACTCCTCCAACGGAAGCGCGAGATGGCGCCCGCCGACCAGCACGTTGCGGTGGAGCTTCTCGAGCCGACCGAGGTTGTAGTAGCGCTCGGCCCACTGCTCGCGAAACGCCCCCAACAGCGTCTCCTGGTCGTAGAAGTGCTCCGGCAGCGCCGAACCGACGGCGGCAATCCTCACAACTGCGTCCCTTCATCGCACGCCCATCTTCGAAACATCTCTCGAATCCTCCTCTTCGATCCACCGCTGACTTCAGTTGGCTAAACACCGGCGGCGCAAGCGGTATTGCGCCAAGCTCACACCATACTCCTTGTCCCTCATAGCAGATCAGGTTTCCTCATCGAAGATGAACCGGCACCCTCTTCGCCACCCATACTGGGAAACCCACCATGAAAAGCGATCCACAAGCAGCAGCCGGCTCGACGCATCAGAAAGAAACTCGGGAATTTCTCACGACGAAAAACGGGGAGTTTCTTGAGAGCGCTTCAAGAGCCGCGGTTGGCTCAACTAGAGGCTGTGGATTGAGGGAGTTTCTTAGGAGAGTCAGCTAGAGTGTGTATAATTGGTGTGTAAGGAGCCGTTATGCCACAAAGAGTCAATGTGATGTTGGACGACCGGGCGTGGGAAGTGATTCGATCCCTGCCCCGCGGACAGAGAAGCCGCTTCATCTCTCGTGCTGTCATGGATGCCGCCACGCTGGACCACCGAAGAGAAGCGGCGAAGCGTCTGGCGGAGCTCCGGAGGCGGATGCCTGCGCCTCCGAAAACTGCGGAGGAGATGGTGCGGGAGCTTCGGGACGGCGCGTAATGCGACTGCTCATTCCTGATGCGTCGGTGATTCTCAAGTGGGTGCTTCCCCCGGAGCACGAGCCGGGAGTCCAGGACGCGGTGGCAATTCTCGAGCGGTTCGTGGCGGGCGAGATTGAGCTGGTTGTTCCGTCGCTCTGGTACTACGAGGTCGGCAACACCGTCGCACGTCTCGTACCGGATGATGCCGGCGAGTATCTGGACCAGCTTCGTCACCTCGGCATGGCCGAAGTGGGGGCAGCGCACGCGATCGAGCTCCGCGCACTCGCCTTTGTGAGGCGGTTCGGCGTCACCTTCTACGACGCCGTGTACCATGCCGTGGCGGCCGAGCTCGATGGAACCCTGGTAACGGCGGATCGTCGCTACATCACGCGGGTAGGAGGCGACCCTACGGTCGTGGATCTCCACGAGATCTCGAAAGCGTGAGCTGTAGAAGCGAGGTCAGTCTCCCGGGCCGGCGAGCCGCGCCGCCGCCGCGCGCAGGGCCTCGCCAACGGCCTCGAGATCGCCGAGATGCTGGGAGACCACCGCAAATAGCTCCGCAGGAGTGACCTCGTCATAGTGGTGGGTGAGCCGGTTGCGATAGCCCGCCATCTCCACGAAACGGGTGGCGAGGGAGGGGTCGCCCACGAGGCCGTGGTCGCCCGCGCGTCGGGCAACCTCGCGGTACTCGAGGCTGCCGACACCGTGACCCTTCGCGAGCAGGTGACGGGCCACGTCGAACAACGCCTCGAGGCCGCGGCGCAGCGCTGCGTCCGCCGCCAGGATGTTGCGCCGATCGGACGTGAACTCTTCGAGGTCGGCGTGCGGAAGCGACCGGAGATCGTCTAGGCTCTGCTCGACCAGCACCAAGCGGTCACGGACGATCTTGAGGTCGACCGCCCCGGGTGTCATGAGGTCGAGACTCCGAACTTCTCCATCTCCAACTGACGCTGAAAGGGCAGCAGATCCGCCGCACGCCGCATCACCTCCAGCTCTCTTTCATCGGCGGCCGTGCTATCACTGGCGGCGATCCGCTCGCCCTGAATGGCGGCGAACTGGAACAGCGGGTCCACGCGATCCAGGGGAACGAGATCCACGCGCAGCGGCGCGAACAGATCCTCCAACGCCGCCTGCAACGCGCCCAGCCGGGCAGCGGCAACGACTCCCCCGCGCCCGAAGACCCCGACGTCGAGATCGGATCCGGCGCCATCCGTCACCTGCCCGTGAATCCGGCGCGCACCGTCCTCGGTACGCGAGCCAAACAGGTAGATCGACAGCAGGCCGTACTCGGCGCAGATGTCGTGGAGTCGAGCGGTTCGGTCCATGCACCGAGTATAGCTCCCGCAGGCTAGTGTACCCCGCCACAATTGGAGTGGTATTCGGTCGCCGATGCATCCATCCTGTCTGCACTTCGCTTCCTCTACATACGGAAAGTATTTATCGGTCGCGAAGTGCAGGCAGGAAGGCGCCTCGGCGCCCTCGATACTACACACCAATTATGGCGGGGCACACTAGCTCTTGATGCTCTGGTGCTTGCGAAAAGCGGACGCATACCCATTGGTATTCGGAGCATTTTCGCTTGGCCAGAGCGCGAGAGCTTGGTGCAGATCGCCGGTGAGAATCGCTCATCTCAGGTGTAAATGTCGGCCTCGAGGGCGATGCCTTCGACGGCCTCGCGAACGATGTCGGCGGGGATCCCGACGTGGTGCTCGACCGCGTCGACCAGCTCCTCGCGGTCGGCGAGCCGGGTGGTGATTGCACCATCGGGCGTCGACTCGGTGAGGGTGAAGTTGTGAAACCTCACCGAGCGATCGAGAAAGAATCGCTCCACGACGACAACGTTCATGAATGTCGCCTGATCGTTGTAAGAATCGCGGATGACCTGGTCGAAGTCGTCGATCCTGCGAGCCTCGGATTTAGCGGTGTAGCCGTGGATGAGCCGGCCGTTGTGAAAATGATCCATCCGGGATCGACCTCGTCCGTCCTGCGGGTGGAGCGCGTACCGGTTCCTGCCGAAGACGATCTCGTGCTCGCGATCGAGGCCGCGCGCCATGGGTTCATAAAACGGAGCCCCGTACCCGACGTCCACCAGGTACTCCCGGCCCTCGAGGCGCACGATGGAAACCACGTGCACGTCGGGCTTCGACATGTCGGCGCCGCACAGATCGACGTCATAGCCGAGGTGGCGCAGGAGCTGTGAGAAGTAGGGGTTGTTGGCGTAGCAGGTGCCCCCGAAGCTGAAGCTCTCGATACCGTCGAGGTGTTGCTCGAGGCTGGGGATGTACGACGCGCCCTGCGTCTTCTTGAGGAAGAGCTTCGAGATGTTCTCGAACGGCACCCGCGTGAGCTGGGCACGGACCAGCCGGTTGAGGTGGTCCAGACCCGGTGGTGCCGCCTCGATCCC
>JAIVTZ010000187.1:0-6683 GCA_049188105.1 Deltaproteobacteria bacterium
ATGGTTGTAAGTGACGATGACGATGGAGTACGGCTCGAGCTCGATCACGCGGCCATTTTGCCACAAACGCCGCCCGCCGTCCGCGGGCGTTCGCCCGCGGCCACGCGTTCGGCGCGCCGGCGGGCTACGTTCCAGCGAGGCCACACCCCCCACCCTTTATTGGATCGCGCCGATTCCGGACCTCTGGCCGCGTTTTCCTCCCTCCGCTCGGTCGGGATGGCCGGACGGCCTGAGCCCGCATTTCTCACCAGCTTTCTGCTGCGGCCCGCGATAGCACCACGCCGACTCAACGCTCTGGGTAGAGGATGACGACCGGAGTGGAGCTAATACCTAATACCTAATACCTTCCTCGTACGAGGCCCTCCACGACAGCGCCACGCCGACTGTGGCTTCCCGGCAGAGGATGTAGGCTGCGGGACATCAAATTCGAAATTCGAAATTCGAAATTCCTATTCCGGCAGCAACGCTGCCGCCAGCACCTCGTCGATGTGTTTGACGAAGATGAACCGGAGCCGGCGACGGGCCGAGGGAGGGAGATCGATCAGGTCACGTTCGTTCTCGGCCGGCAGCATCACGTTTGTGATGCCCGCGCGCAGGGCGGCGAGGACCTTTTCCTTGACTCCACCAACCGGCAGCACATCACCGCGCAGGGTGATCTCGCCGGTCATCGCCAGGTCGTGGCGCACTGGACGGTTGGAAGCTACCGAGACGATCGCCGACAGAATCGTGGCGCCGGCCGAGGGGCCGTCCTTGGGAACCCCGCCCGCGGGAACGTGCACGTGCAGCGCGTGCTTCTTGAACCAGTCGGCATTGATCCCGAGCTCTGACGAACGCGCCTTGGCCAGCGACAGGGCGGCGGCCGCTGACTCCTTCATAACGTCGCCCAGGGACCCGGTGAGCTCGAGACCGCCTTTGCCGGTGAGGGGGATCGCCTCGACCAACAGCACGTCGCCGCCGACCGGAGTGTAGGCGAGCCCGGTGGCGACGCCGATACGGTCGGTTTCGAGAGGACGGTCGGCGAGGAACCTGGGCGGACCGAGGAGGCGTTCCACCGTTGCCGGCGTGATGCGATGAGCGGCGGGTTTTTTCTCGGCCACCTGCACCGCCACCTTGCGGCACACCGATGAGATCTCGCGTTCGAGATTTCTCAGACCAGCCTCGCGGGTGTGGCCGGAGATCAGCCGCTGGAGGGAGGAGGTGGTGAACGTCAGGCCATGGTTGGCGAGCCCGTTCTCCTCGATCTGGCGCGGGATCAGGTGGCGGCGGGCAATCTCGAGCTTTTCCTCTTCGGTGTAGCCGGACAGGCGGATCACCTCCATACGGTCGAGGAAGGCGGGTTGGATGGTCTCCGTGACGTTGCCGGTGGCGATGAAAAGCACCTTCGAAAGATCGTAGACGACTCCCAGGTAGTGGTCGCGGAAAGAGTCGTTCTGCTCGGGGTCGAGAACCTCGAGCAGGGCGGACGACGGATCGCCCCGGACGTCGGCGCCGAGCTTGTCGACCTCGTCGAGCATGAAGACCGGGTTCGATGTGCCGGCCTGCGACAATCCCTGGATGATGCGCCCCGGCAGGGCGCCGACGTACGTCCGACGGTGGCCGCGGATCTCCGCCTCGTCACGCACTCCGCCCAACGACGAACGAAAGAACTCCCGTCCGAGGGCGCGAGCAATCGAGCGGCCGAGCGAGGTCTTGCCGACCCCCGGCGGACCGACGAAGCACAGGATCGGACCCTTGCTTTCGGGACGAAGCTGCCGCACCGCGAGGAACTCGAGAATCCTCTCCTTGACCTTCTCGAGGTTGTAGTGATCCTCGTCGAGGATCGTCCGCGCAGCTCCGATGTCGAGGTTGTCCTCGCTCAACTTGGACCACGGGAGCAAGGTCATCCAGTCGAGCCAGGTCCGCACCACCGAGGACTCGGCGCTTTCCGGATGCATGGTCCCGAGGCGCCGCAACTGCCGGTCGACGGCCTCGCGTGCCTCCTCCGAGAGGCCGAGGGCCTCTGCCTTCTCGCGGTAGTCGGCCATCTCCCGTTCGACGTCGTCCACCTCGCCGAGCTCCTGCTGAATGGTGCGCAGCTGCTGCCGCAAGAAGAACTCGCGCTGATTGCGATCGATCTCTCCACGCACCTGGGACGAGATCTGATGTTGCATCTCGGCCAGTGCGAGCTCGCGCTCGAGCAGCTCGTGGACGCGGCGCAGCCGCGGCAGGGCCTCGATTGTCTCGAGCACTCCCTGGGCGTCGGCGACGTCGAGCCCGAGATTCGATGCAGCGAGATCGGCCAACCGCAGCGGATCCTCGAGGCTCGAGGTGATGAGAATGACCTCGGGCGAAATCTGCTTGCCCATGGTGCTGACTCGCTCGAGGCCCTGGCGGATCGAGCGGACAAACGCCTTCAACTCGAGCTCGGAGGGATCGGGCGCCGGCTCCTCGAGGCGGGTCAATCGCGCCTCGAGGTACGGTTCGGTATGCGTGAAGTAATCCACCCGCGCGCGTGACAGCCCCTGGATCAGGATCCGGACCGTGCCGTCGGGAAGCTTGAGCATCCGCATCACGTGAGCGACACAGCCGGTTTGGTAGAGCTCCTCGGGAGACGGCGTCTCGTCCTGTGGGTTTTGCTGTGTGAGCAGCAGGATCAGGCGATTGCCGGAAAGCGCTTCATCGACCGCTCTCATCGAGATCTCCCGCCCGACGGTCAGCGGAATGATGACGAAGGGGAAGAGCACGGCGTCTTTGAGCGCCATGACCGGCAGGACGTCGGGGATGGCGATCGACTCCCGCGGCTCGAGTTCGTCGGGAATATCAGGGAAGTCTGCCATGCGCGGTTTTCCTTTTCACCTAAGAAGAGCTGTTCTGCGGGTGAGAACGGTTCATCTCAGGTTTCAGTCGTCGTGCTGCATCAGCAGGGTCTTGAGCTCGTCCATGAATTGGGTCACGTCCTCGAATCGCCGGTAGACGCTGGCAAATCGCACGTAGGCAACCTGGTCGAGACGTCGAAGCTCCTCGATGACGAGATTTCCGATCTCCTCGGTGGACATCTCGCGAACCTCGCGCGCCGCGAGGGCGGATTCGACCGAATCGACCATGGCCACCAGATCACGGCGCGGTACCGGCCGCTTCTCGCACGCGCGGAGAAGCCCGTTGAGTAGCTTCTCGCGATCGAAGCTCTCCCGGCGGCCGTCTCGCTTGACAACAGTTGTCGGCAGCTCATCGACCCTCTCATACGTCGTGAAGCGCTGTCCGCATTCAGCGCACTCGCGGCGGCGCCTGATCTCGACGCCCGAACGAATGTCGCGCGAATCCACAACCCGGTTGTCCGGATGACTGCAGAACGGGCAGTTCATTCCTCGGCCCCCTCTGCCGACATGGCCTCAACCTCGCGGAGATTGACCCCCAGCAGGGGCAGACACAGGAGTCCGATGATGGTGATGGGAACGAAGCAGATTGCGTGGTAGGCGATGGCAATTCCGGTGGCCTCGTTGAGCCCAATGCCGAAGAACATGGTCATCCCGACCTGGGTGGCCTTGTGAAACCCGCCGACGCCCCCCGGGGTGGGAACCGCGAGTCCGATCACCGCCATGGTCACGATCAGATAGGCTGCCCGCAGCGGCAGATCGACGTCAAAGGCGAGCAGGGTCAGACGCACCTGCCAGCAGATCACGTACCACATGACGACCGATGAAACCAGGGTGATGAAGAGATCTCGAGGACGTTGGATGACGCGCAGCCCGTCCAGAAAGTGGTTGCAGAAGTTCGCAAACGGCTGCTTCCAGCTCTCCTTGATCCACCCCACCGGGCGGGTGAGGACCTCGACCATGCGGTCCTGGTACCGGAAGAGACCGAGCAGGATGAGCGTGCCAACCACGAGTCCGCCGCCGACCACATAACCGCTGAGGGAGAGCACCTCGAGGCTGTGGCGCGCTCCCTCATCGAGATTCGGCATCAGCGGCGGCCAGACGATGAATATCAGAAAGAAGAAAACCACGGTCCACAGATCGAAGACCCGCTCGGTGAGGACCGAGGCGAGGCTTGCCGAAGCCGGGATCTTTTCTCGCCGAGCCAGGAGGATGGGACGGATGAGATCGCCCATCCGTGCCGGCAGCAGGGACAGGGCAGCGTAACCCACGGCGGTGGTGATCAAGACGCTCGAGAGGCGCACCCGGCCGACCGGCAGGAGGATGAACTTCCAGCGCAGCGCGCGGATGAAGTAGGACAGAAGGGCGACGAGACTCGCGGCGACGAGAAGCAGGGCATCGGCCCCGGCGAGGGCATGGCCGACCTCCGCGAAGTCCACATTCCACAGAAAGACCGCCAAAAGCACGATCATCAGAAACAGGGACACGCCCACCCGGACGGCACGGTTCGCCATGCGCCATAGGGTAACACCCGCGCCCGTCCCCGTCTCCGTGCCCGTGCTCCGGCGAGGTTCTACCGAATTTCACGCGACCCGTTTCTCAAAGCGTTGCCGCGAGAGGATGCCAGGCACGCCGGCATGACGTTGAGGACAACGTCATGTCGGGATGCCAGGCACCTCCGGTGAACGCGTCCTCGCGGCCCTCGCGACGAGGCCCTCCGCGACAGCGCCACGCCGACTGGGGGCTCCGAGAGAAGGATGCAGCTTGGGGGCGGCAAATTCGAAATTCGAAATTCGAAATTCGAAATCCGTGTGGGCTATATTCGTACTCATGTCCAATGATGTTATCGATCCGCCGGTCAGCGTCCGCTCCCATCCGTTGTGTCTCGAACATGAGCCGGGGCTTGGGCATCCTGAGGCCGCGAACCGTGTGCGGGTCGTGCTCGATGTCTTGATGGCACGATCGGAAGGCCGGTGGGTGGTTGATGAGGAGAGTCCGCTGCCGAGCGAGGAGGATGTGATCGGCGCTCTTGCCTGGGTGCACGACCGGGAACACATCGAGCGCGTCCGTGAGGCCTCCGCACAAGGCAGCGGCTGGCTCGACTCGGAGGACTGCAGAGTATCACCAGGGACGTTCTCGGCTGCCTTGGCGGCGTCGGGACTGGCGCTGCAGGCGGCGCTCGACATGGTCAACGGCCGGGTGAAGCGGGTGTTCTTGGTGGTCCGTCCGCCGGCCCACCACGCGGCGAGGAACCGAGCCTCGGGATACTGTTTCTTCAACTCCATCGCCCTGGCTGCCGAGACTCTGACCAGATCCTGGGGCCGGCCGGTAGTGATCGCCGATTTTGGCGCACTCCACGGAGACGGTACCCAGCAGCATTTCTTCGATCGCCCGGATGTGGGTTATTTCTCGGTTCATCGCTACCCCGCCTTCCCCGGGACCGGCGGCGCGGACGAGATCGGAGAGAGCGAAGGTTTGGGCACAACCCGGAACATCCCGTTGGCGGGCGGTTCGGGCGACGACGTTATTTGTGCCGCGTTCGAGGAGGCCCTCGCTGAAATCTGCTCCAAGGTGCGCCCCGCAGCGATCCTGCTGTCAGCGGGATTCGATGCCCATCGTGACGATCCACTCGGTGGGATGTTGATGACTGAAGCAGGGTTCGGGCGCCTCACCGCCGCCGCTGTTGCGGCCGCAGAAATGTGGTCGAATGGACGATTGCTGTCGATTCTCGAGGGTGGATTCAATCTCGAAGCGCTGGCGCATTCTGCTCGTATTCACGTTGAGGAATTGGCAAAAATCTCGGGCCATAATCAGCAGACAGATTGAAATCTATTGCGTGATCCAGATCACATTGAAATCATTGTATTGACGGAAATGAACGGTTTTGGAGGGCGGAAACTCCTTTTATTTGACGACTTTTCTTGACCCTAGATATGCCGTGGTATATCATAAATGAGAGCGTAATTGGCTTTCGGGACCCACCGTTCAGAGGAGGACTCGCAATGCGTTACAAAGGGACCATCGGAGCGCTTGTACTGCTGACTCTCCTGCTACCGATAAACGCCTATGCCGATACGATTTTCTGGCTCGATACACCGGCCGATGGCGCCACGGTTTTCGGGCTGGTAGAGGTCAACGGTTTCGTCGTCGACAGCGGCCAGCAGTGCGGTCCCCAGTGGACGTGGAACACGTGCCAATGGGCTGACGCTTTGGTGAGCAAAATCGATCTTTACGTGGACGACGAGTTTGTCTCCACGGCGGATCTCGATCAGCCGCGCTACGACATTCTCCAGGCCTACCCATGGTATGCGGGAACACCGTATGCGCGTCCCGGGTTCGTGACCTCCTTTGATTCGAACGATTACTCGGACGGTTCTCACACGCTCTTCCTCCGAGTCACGTTTTCGGACCAAACGACTCAAGACTACGGTCTGCGATCGGTCGTGGTCGACAATGATTTCAACCAAGCGCCCCTCGGTCAGCTCGAGCTGCCGGGCTCCAACCAACCGATGAATGGCGTCTTTCCGGTCACCGGTTGGGCGTTGGATGACGAGTCCATCGATTTCATCGAGATCTTGGTCGACGGGTTGGCAATGGGCAATGCGGTGACCGGGATTCATCGACCGGATATTGCGCATCGCTTCCCCACCGATCCGGATGCCGAGTACTCGGGCTTCGTGCGCATGCTCAACACCACCTCGCTCAACAACGGCATCCACGTCATCGCGGTGCGGGTCATGGACAACGAGGGTGCTTCGCGGGTGATCGGACGGCGCTTCGTCCAGACCTTCAATACCGGATCCAATTTGCCACCCTTTGGCAGAATCGACT
>JAIVTZ010000188.1:0-6679 GCA_049188105.1 Deltaproteobacteria bacterium
TTCCGAATTCCGAATTCCGAATTTGATCGGGTGGTTGCGGTTAGAATACACCCGCCCCCGGGGGCGATACCAAAAGGAGATTCACCATGCGTTTTCCGAAACCCGTCCGCAACCTCGTGACCGCGATGTTCTGTGGCGCCCTACTTTTTGCCGTGGCCCCTGCCTCGGTCGCCGAGGAAGGCGCCGCGGCGCCCAACCCCGCGCTGCTCGACCCGAGTCTGGCCAAGGAAAAGGCCCCCGACACGTACAAGGTCAAGATGGAGACGACGGCCGGCGACTTCATTATTGAGGTTCACCGCGATTGGGCGCCGCACGGAGCGGACCGCTTCTACAATCTGGTCACGATCGGTTACTACAACGACGTCGCCTTCTTCCGGGTCCTCAAGGGCTTCATGGCGCAGGCCGGAATGCACGGCGACCCCGCCGTCTCCAAACTCTGGCTCAGCGCGAGGATTCCCCCCGATCCGGTCAAGCAGTCCAATACCAAGGGGATGGTGACCTTCGCCATGGGCCCCAGACCCGACACGCGCACCGCCCAATTCTTCATCAACTACGGCAACAACAGCAATCTCGACGCCTCCGGCTTCGCGCCGATCGGCAAGGTGGTCGAAGGGTTTGACTCGGTCAAGGCGCTGTACGGCGGGTACGGCGAGGGCGCGCCGAGCGGCAAAGGCCCCGATCAGAGCAAGCTCTACGGCGGCGGCAACGCCTATCTCAAGGGCGAGTTCCCAAAGCTGGACTATATCGTTTCGGCGTCGATCGTCGAGTGATTCAGGGTGCAGGGTTCAGGGTGCAGGGCTCATTGTTGGCCTTGTACCCTGAACCCTGAACCCTGTACCCATGTGGGTGTGCGGCGGCCGCGCTATAGTCACCCGAGACGGAGACGATGACAGCCGAAAACTCTACGCGTAGCCCGGAGGTTCGGGCGGCCGAGGCCGAGCAGGTCCTGCACCTGGCGGCGGAGCGCGGCGTGATCTCCGAGGCGGAAGCAGAGTCGACCATCGCCGAGGTTCGTGCACGCCTCGAGGCCGTCGGGCTGTACGACCTCGACGACCCGTCGATACAGGTCGTGCTGCCCGATCACCTGTTCGAGAATGACACCCTCGCCCGGCTCGCGTGCGAGCTCGGCTTCGACGACCAAGATTGGCTGACCCGCAGCCCTGCCGCCGGCGAAGGTGAGGCGGAGACTCCCGTCCCCTGCGACCCATTCGAGGTCTTCCCGGTCTCCAATTGGGACCGCTACGAGTTCGTGGAGTTCATAGGCCGCGGCGGGATGGGCGACGTGTTCAAGGCCCGCGACCCACGCCTCGGCCGCCACGTGGCGCTCAAGTTTCTGCGACGGGACGACCCAGAGCAGGTCGCCCGATTTACCCGCGAGGCCCAGGTTCAGGCCAAGGTGGACCACGAAAACCTGTGCCCGGTGTACGAGGTCGGCGAGGTCGAGGGGCATCCCTACATTGCCATGCAGTACATCGCCGGCGGTTCGATCAAGGAGATCGCCGATCTCACGGATCTGCGCGAGAAGGCGTCGATCATGGTCGATGTAGCTGACGCGTTGCACGCCGCCCATCAGGCCGGCCTCATCCACCGCGACATCAAGCCCGCCAACATCCTCGTCGAACGCAACCCCGACGGGAGCTGGCACCCCTACGTGGTCGACTTCGGTATTGCGCGCGAGGTGGACACACCCCACCAGCTCACGGTTTCCGGGATGCTCCTCGGCACGCCCGCGTTCTGCGCACCCGAGCAGGTACGGGGCGAGGCCTCCAAGCTCGATCGGCGAACCGATGTCTACGGGCTGGGCGCGACGCTGTACTGGTTCCTGACCGGACAAAGCCCCTACGCCGGTGCGTATCCCGAGATCGTGGCCGGCATTGCCGACAGGGACCCGATACCGCCCCACCGCATCGATCGCTCGATCCCCGTCGATCTCGAGACCATCGTCTTAAAATGCCTCGAGAAGGAGCAGGATCGCCGCTACTCAACCGCCCGCGAGGCCTCTGAAGACCTTCGCCGGTTCCTTGACGGCGAGGCCATCGAAGCGAGGCGAGCCGGACTGTTCTACAAGCTCGGAAAGAAGCTCCGCAAGCACCCGGGGCTGGTGGCCTCAGCGATCATCGCAGTCCTCGCCTTCGCCGCGCTCGGTCTCTGGAGTCTGCGCACAAACCTCCACACCCGGCGTCAGGGCGTCATCGCCCAGCACCTGACCGAACAGGCCAAGGAAATCGAAGGCATGGCCCGGGTCTCGGCGATGATGCCCCTGCACGACCGCACATTCGAACGGGAGATCATCCGTCAACGGATGCTGCAGATCGAGCAGGAGATGACACGTCTTGGCGCCATCGGCGCCGGACCAGGCCACTACGCGCTCGGCCGCGGCTTCCTGGCCCTCCAGGACTCGGAGAATGCGCGGAACCACCTCGAGATAGCGGTCGACGAGGGATACACCGGACCGGGCGTATCCTACGCCCTCGGAATGGTCCTCGGCCGCCTCTACCGGCGTGAGCTCGACCTCGCGCGGCGGATCGAGAACCCCGAGCTGCGCGGCGCCCGGATCGAAGAGATCGAGGGCGAGCTACGCGACCCGGCCCTCTCCCACCTTCGCTCCGGCAGCGGCTCATCGATCGAGGGCGCCGGCTATGCCGAGGCCCTGATCGCCTTCTACGGGGGTAACCTCGATCTCGCCCTCGCCGCAACCCATGACGCCTTCGAAGAGGAGGAGTGGTTGTATGAGGCAAAGCGCCTCGAGGGAGACATCCTGCTCGAGATGGGTGCTATTGAACGGATGCGCGGCGACGCCGACAAGGCCCTCGCCGTCCTCGACGAGGCCGGAGAGGCCTTCGCAGTAGCATCCACGATCGCGCGCTCAGACCCGAGCGTGCACGAGAGCGAGTGCGCGTGCTGGACCCAGATCCTCGAGGTTCGGAGCCGGCGAGGCGCCCCCGTCATCGACGCGTTCGACAACGCCGTCGAGGCATGCGGCCGATCACTGAAGATCGATCCGCAACGGGCCGCGGTCCACGAACGGCTGTCCCACCTTTACTGGCGATGGGCCGACATCGTCAACGACCGCGGCGGCAACCCCAGACCATTTCTCGCCCAATCCATCACCGCCGCCGATCGCGCCATTGAGCTGGACCCCGAAAGCGGTGCGGCATACGCGACTCGTGGCGGCGCCCTGACGGTTGCAGCGTTGGAAGAGCTCGCCGGCGGACAGGATCCCCGACGGACCCTCGAGCGTGCGGTGGCGAGCTTCGAGAAAGCCATCGCCATCAATCCGAGGGCGGTGCTCGTCCACGACGATCTCGGATATGCATGGGAGCGGCTGGCAAAGTACGAGATGGGGATCGGCCTCGATCCGAGGCCGGCCCTCGACCGCGCCGTCACGGCGTATGGACGCGCCATCACCCTCAACCCGGCCTATGCCAATGCCTTCAACAACTCGGGCATTGCCCTGTGGCGGCGCGCCGTATACGAGATTCGCACCGGCGCCGATCCCAGGGCGACACTTGACGAGGCCGTCGCGGCGTTCGATCAAGCCATCTCCCGCAATCCGGACTACTCCTATGCCTGGGCCAACCGAGGCCTCACCAGCCGAACCGCGGCCGTGTACCGCTTCGACAACGGGGAGGACCCCTCCCAGGACATCGAACGGGCGCGCGCCGACCTCGACCGTGCGCTCTCCCTCAACCCGCAAATCTTTTGGGCGTATCCCGAGGAGGCGGCGGTCGAGATCCTGGCGGCACGTTGGGCCATGCAGAACGGAGCGTCGCCCCAGGTTCACCTCGCGGCCGCCGCGGCCGCCGCAGCCAAGGCCATGGCCGCCAACCCGCAGAACGCGGTCGCATACCAGAGCGCCGCCAGGGTCCATCGTTGGCGCGCCGAGTGGCATCTGTCGCAGGGCCGGTCGGTCGGCGCCGATCTCATCGAGGGGCAGCGTCTCGTCCAAGAGGCGCTCCAGCGAAACCCGGGTCTGGCAGGCTCGATGGTCACCGATGCGGCGCTCAAGATCATCCGGGCCGAGTCCGAGTCGGACCCCCGCATCCGCAGCGCGCTGTCGTCCGACGCCGCCTCCAGCCTGAGGAAGGCTCTCGAAGCGAACCCGTTGCTCGCGGATGAGACCATGGAACTCAACCAGCGAATCATCGCGGCCGCCGCGGACTAGGAGATATTTTGAAGAAACGAATGACCCTATTGGTGATCGCACTAGCGATGGTGTCGTTTGCCGGCTCCAAGATGAAGGCCCACATCGGATTTGACCGCGACACGGACTTCACTGCCATCAAGACCTTTGCCTACTACGAGACCCTGGAGACCTCGGTCGCGGACGCGGCCCCTCCGGTGCACGAGATGATCAAGTATCTGATCATCATTCGCCTCAAGGAGAGCGGTCTCAAACACGTCAAGGAAAACCCGGATGTCTACGTCACATACCACACCGACACCAACCAGGAGATGCGGATGAACGTCACGATGTACCACTACCATTACAGCGCAGGCTGGTGGTGGAGCCCGCTGTGGGGCAGCGGCATGGACATCACCGGCTACAGCCGCGGCACCCTGGTCGTCGACATCTGGAAGCGCGCCACCGAGGAGCTGATCTGGCGCGGCGCCGTGATGGGGGTGGTCCCCGATAATCCCAGCCCCAAGAAGTCGCAGAAGGTGATCGAAAAGGCGCTCAACGCGATCGGCAAGGAGTGGCGGAAGCAACGACCGTAAAACGTTCCGACCCACCCACCACAATCGTTTCTGAATTCTCAATTCTCAATTCTCAATGCTCAATTTCCGCCCGCCCGTCCAACTCTCCGGGGGGTTGGGTGGAAATTCAAAATTGAGAATTGAGAACTGAGAATTAAACGTTCTAACGTTTCATCGCTTCAGCGACGAATTTCCCAACCGCGTCGAAGTAGGCGCTGCCGCCCGATGGCCAAGGCTCGTAACCACTCAGATCGAGATTGGAAGGCACCACCAAGTCAGCAGGCGCAACTTCCTTGGGCATCGTCGGCCGGTCCGCCACCGACATGGCCTGCACTTCATAGGCCTCGTCTATTGACAACTCCCCTATGGTGGAACATAGGGAATCGGCGGGTTTCATCTCCTCGGAAGCCTTTTGCAGAACATTATGCCACTCTCTTTTTATTGTCTCTCGATTTTTCAATTGCAACCTCCAACCAACATGAACTGGAGAAAGTGAATCATTGAATGGGTCAACGGTTTCAGATTTTCAGGAGGGCCACCTCTATCCGATCAAACGCCTCTTTCAACATTGAACGGCTTGTAGCAAAATTGATACGGATATGACCTTCTCCGGGAGGGCCAAAATCAGCGCCTTTCATCACGACAACCCTGGCTTCTTTCCGAAGGTATTGTGTCATTTCCTCGCTGGTCTTTTTAAAAGAAGATATATCAGGAAACAAAAACGGCGTGGCCTCGGGAATCGGGCAAAAAATCCCCGGGATCTTTCCCAACCGGGCCACACTGTAATCCCGCATCTTTCGCAGATGAGTTCTCAGCTCCTTGAGCCAGGGGCTGCCATGTACAATAGCCGCTTTGGCGGCCGCCTGGGCCAGGGTATCTGCATGAACGATCATGCCGTGAAGCCGTTTTTTGAGCGCTGCCATGTGTTTTCCATGACAGACCATATATGCAATTCGATAGCCAGGAATTCCAAAGGCCTTGCTGAACCCAAAGACGGTTATGGTTCTTTCAAACAGATCAGGGTCGAGAGAGGCCAGACTGATATGTTCCCCCTCATAAATCATGTCTTCATAGAGTTCATCTGAAAAGATCAGGAGGTCATGTTCTTTGGCGGTTTGGGCAATCCCCTCCAATTCTTTCCTGGTAAACACCCTTCCAGTGGGGTTGTGGGGGTTTGAGACCATCAGAAGTCTTGTTTTTGGAGATATCCTTTGTTTGAGGTCCTCCAAATCCAGTCTCTCGTTTTGAAGACTAAGGGGATTAAAGACCGGGATCGCTTCAGAATTATAAATGTTTTCCATAAACGGCGGATAAACCGGCCCCGGGCATATCACGGCTTCATCGCCCGGTTTGAGCGCATAGTAACAGGCCAGAAAGATGGCGAACATGGTTCCCGGAATCATATGTACGTCATCCGGGTCTGCTGGGATATTATTGACCCGGTTGAGTTTTTCACAGATAACCTCGAGGACATCCGGGTCCCCGCCATGATGGCCGTAAGGGGTTCGGTCTTCCCGGACCGCACGAATAATCCCTTCTTTGATCTCAGGTGGCGCCTGAAAATCAATGTCAGCCACCGAAAGCGAGATCACCCCTTCGCCCCAGGGGCCCCATTTCTGGGCGGCCCGTTTGCGAAGAAACGTTTCATCAATTGTTTCAAAATCTGTCATGGTATCCTTTCTCCCAATGCATGCCCTAAGGTTCTAACCCAACGCCTCTTTGACCGTTTCTGCCACCTGGTTGCAGTATTTCTTGGTAAGGTCCTCTGTGGGACCCTCGACCATGACGCGGCAGAGATTTTGTGTTCCGGAAAAAGATGATAATCGCGATTGAGGATAAATTTCGGTGTGCGGAATCGCTTCACATACGAACAATTTGCACTGCCATTGCGGTAGACAACGTTGAAAACCACGTCGTTCCTGACAATGTCAATCCACAAGAGATCTTCACCGATAAAAAATTTCTCCGTGACATTGACTAC
>JAIVTZ010000189.1:0-6674 GCA_049188105.1 Deltaproteobacteria bacterium
GGGTGGGCCGCAGCTTGCGGAAAGACCTCGGTGAACTCGAGGGTTCCGAAGAACATGAAGGTGGCGAAGATGGCGAGCAGGAAGCCCCAATCGCCGATGCGGTTGAAGATGAACGCCTTCATGCCCGCGGCCGCACACCAGTTCTTCTCGAAGTAGAAACCAATCAGCAGGTACGAGCACAGACCGACGCCCTCCCAACCGACGAACATGACCGCCAGGTTGGAGCCCAGCACCAGCACCAGCATCGAGAACATGAAGAGGTTGAGATAGGAGAAGTAGCGCGCGTAGGCCCGGTCCGACTCGTCGTGCATGTAACCGATCGAGTAGACATGGATGAGGAAGCCGACAAAGGTGACGAAGGCGACCATCAAAGCCGACACCGAGTCGAGCTGGAAGGATGCGGCAATGTTGACCTCGGCAATACTGCCGTCGAGGATGCGCAGAGAGCCGCCCTGCATCCAGCTGAAGAGGCTCACCACGTGGGTTTTATGGATGCCGAGCTCGAGGGCCCACTGAACGATCGCGGCCCAGCCCAGCAACCACGCGAGCCCGGAACCCGAGATCGCGACCGCGTTGGTGACCGACTTCTTCAGTCCAAGCCGGTTGGAGACGAGGCCGTTGACGAGCGCTCCGAGCAGGGGGAGGATCGGAATCAACCAGATCAGGTCGTAGAATTTCATCCCTTAGCTCCGCATCACGTCGGCCTCGTCAAGGGCGACGGTGTCCTTGAGCCGGACGAGGGCGATGATCAGACCGAGGCCGATGGCCGCCTCGGCGGCGGCGACGGTGATCACGAAGATCGCCAGCACCTGGCCGGCAAGGTCGTCGAGCCGGAATGAGAAGGCGATCAGGTTGAGGTTGACGGCGTTGAACATCAGCTCGAGCGACATCAGGACCGTGATGAAGTTGCGGCGCACCATCACCCCGACCAGGCCGAGGCAGAACAGTATCAGCGACAGGACGAGGTAGTGGGTGGCTGTGATGATCACGGCTCCACCCCCTCCCCCGGACCCGTCAGCGCGGCGTCACGGCGGCCGAAGACGATGGCGCCGATCATCGCCACCAGCAGCACCACCGAAATCACCTCGAACGGCACCAGGTAGGTGGTGTAGAGCAACCAGCCCACCGCCTCGGTGTTACCCACCGTCTCGTCTCCTATGGCCTGCATGGCGGTGACGGCGCCGTCGCCCGCGGCCATGGTTCCGAGCAGGATGGCGGCCGCGAGCAGCGCGCCCAGGAGCACGCCTCCCAGCACCGCCAGCGGCGCGATGCCTGAAAGGAAGGCATCCTCGGGACGCAGATCCTTGACCTTCACCAGCATGATGACGAAGAGGTAGAGGACCATGATGCCGCCGACGTAAACCAGTACCTGCACTGCGGCCAGAAACTCGGCGTGGCGGAGAATGAAGAGAATGGCCACCATGACGAAAGTCTCGAGCAGGGCCAGCGCCGCGTGCACCGGACTGCGAAAGGTGACGACCCCGACCGCTCCCGCCACTGCGAGTGCCGCAACCAGGTAGAAGAGGATCGCGCCGAAGTTTGCGATCAGGAAGTCCATCAACTCGCTCCTTCACCGGCCGCTTCGTCGCCCTCCGCCGGAGCGGTCTCCAGCTTTTTCATCGGCGAGGAAGGGTCCTGACCGTCGATGGGAAGAACGACCCCCGGAAAGGCCTTCAGCCCGTCCCAGTTCGCCAGCCGCTCCTTGTCGAAGTAGAGGCGCTCGTTGCGTTCGTAGACCGTGCCCTCGTAGGTCTTGGTGGTCAGCCAGATGGCCTTGGGCTCGGTCGGGCAGGCCTCCTCGCAGAGACCGCAGAACATGCACCGTTTGACGTCGATGTCGTAGCGGTCGATGATTTTCTTCTTTTTCTTCTTCTCGCCGACCATCTCGACCTCGGTGTGATCGCTGATGAAAATGATGTCGATGGGACACGCCTTGGCGCACAGGTGGCAGTCGATACAGCGCTCGATGTCGTAGCCGAACATCCCGCGGAACCGATCCTTCGGCTCCATCCGTTTCTCCGGGTACTGGATCGTCTCCTTCTTGCGGAAGAGATAGCCGCCCGTCACACCCATCCCGGTGAAGAGATCGGTCGGGATCAGTTTTTGAACGAAGTCACTAACCCCCATATCTCACCAGCTTTCGTTGCGAGGACGGAGAGCTGTTGTGAGATGTGGCGTTTGCGACCTGAGGGCCGCGGAGGCGTACTTGACGGTACGTCGAGCAGCCCGATGGGAGCAAACGCCGCAGATTGCGGCAGATCTCCGGCCGCAGCAGGAAGTTGGTGAGATATGCGGGTTAATACTCATGAGCTCATCCCTTCAGGAGCAGGACGCCGAGGGCCACCAGCGCTATGTTGGCCAGCGACAGCGGCAGCAGCCACTTCCAGCCGATCTGCATGAGCTGGTCGAAACGGTAGCGCGGGAAGGTGCCGCGAAACCAGATGTAGACGAAGATGAAGGCCAGCACCTTGCCGGCGTACCAGAAGAACGGCGGGATCACATCGAGGAAGCCGAGGATCTCGACGTTGGGGAACGGCCGCAGCCAGCCACCGAAGAAGAGGATCACCGCCAGCGACGAGACCACCAGCATGTTGGCGTACTCGGCGAGGTAGAAGAACGCGAACTTCATCCCCGAGTACTCGGTGTGGAAGCCGGCCACCAGCTCCGCCTCGGCCTCCGGCAGGTCGAAGGGGTTGCGGTTGGTTTCGGCGACCCCGCAGACGAAGTAGATGCCGAAACCGAGGATGCCCGGGAAAATGAACCACAGCCCATAGTCGCGCTGGGCTTCGACGATGCCGACCAGCGACAGGGTGCCGGCCATCAGGAGCACCGACACCACCGCAAAGCCCATCGGCACCTCGTAGGAAACCATCTGCGCCGCCGAACGGAGGCCGCCCATGAGCGAGAACTTGTTGTTCGAGGCCCAGCCGCCGAGGATGAGGCCGTAAACCCCTATCGACGACACCGCGAGGACGAAGAGAACCGCGATGTTGATATCGGCCAGGAAGGGTTGGATCTCGACCCCGGCAATGGTGAACGACTCACCGAAGGGGATCACCGCCCACACCAGAATGGCGGGCGCGAAGATCAGGATCGGCGCCAGCATGAATACGAATCGCTCCGCCCGGCCGGGCACCAGGTCTTCCTTGGTGAAGAGCTTGAGCCCGTCGGCGATCGGTTGCAGCCAGCCCCTTGGACCGACGCGGTTGGGACCGATCCGAACCTGCATGTAGGCCAGGAACTTGCGCTCGGCGAAGGTCAGATAGGCGACCGTCAGCAGGAGCACGCCGAGAACCACGATGCCCTTGATCAGGGGCATTCCGATGTAGACCATCAGAGGGTCGTTCATAGCAGTCCCCTCCAGGCTGCGGCCAGATCAGGAATTTCGGATTTCGGATTTCGGATTTCGGATTTGGTCCCGGCCTCCCGGGGCCAGCTTCCACGAGCGGGTGATCGAAAATTCGAAATTCGAAATTCGAAATTCGAAATCTCCATCTTCATCGGTCAATCTCCCCGAGCACGATGTCGAGGGTGCCGATGACCGCCATGAGATCCGCCACGAGGTGTCCCTCGACCATGGCCGGCAGCGCCTGCAGGTTGATGAACGACGGCGGGCGCACCCGGCAGCGGTAGGGGGTGGTGCCCTTCTCGGTAGCGACGATGAAGTAGCCGAGCTCACCCTTCGGCGCCTCGACCGAGCCGTAGACCATCCCCGCCTCCTTGGTGCGCAGCACCTTCGGCACCCGCGCCACGTGCGGGCCGTCGGGCAGGCGGTCGAGGCACTGGCGGAGGATCCGCACCGACTGCCGCATCTCCTCGATCCGCACCAGATATCGGTCGTAGGTGTCACCCTTTTCACCGATCGGAATCTCGAAGTCGATCTCGTCGTAGCGGTCGTAGGGGAAGATCTTCCGGATATCCCACTTCACACCGGACCCGCGGAGAGGCGGTCCCGTGAGACCCCACTCGATGGCTTCCTCGGCCGACACAACGCCGACGTCGATGGTGCGCTTCTTCCAGATTCGATTCTCGGTCAGCAGGTTCTCGTACTCGTCGATGTGGGCGTTGAAACCGTCGACCAGCTCCGAGCAGCGGTCGAGCCAGCCTTCCGGCAGCTCGAAGGGCACGCCGCCGATCTTGATGGTGTTCAGGGTCAGCCGTGCGCCGCAGTACTCCTCGAAGAGATCGAGGATCGCGTCGCGTTCGCGGAAGGTGTAGAAGAACGGCGTGATCGCGCCGAGGTCGACCGCGTGGGTGGCGAGCCACACCAGGTGCGAGGCCAACCGCTGCAGCTCGGCGAGGATCATTCGGATGTACGCCGCGCGCGGCGGAATCGTGATGCCGAGGAGCTTCTCCATGGTCACGCAGAAGCCCTGGTTGTTGGTCGCCGCGGCCACGTAGTCCATCCGGTCGGTGTGCGGGATGCACTGCGGGAAGGGCATGGTCTCGAAGAGCTTCTCGGTGCCGCGGTGGAGGTAGCCGATGATCGGTTTGGCCTCCATGATCTTCTCGCCGTCGAGCTTCAGCTTGACCCGAAGAACGCCGTGGGTAGCGGGGTGCTGGGGCCCGAAATTGATCTCCATCTCTTCGACGTCGAAGAGCGACCGCTCGGGACCGCTCATGGCGCGCCCCCTTCCGATTCTTCTTCCTCCTCGGGAGGAGGTCCGCCTCCGGGCGGGTAGACGTCGGGGTAGATCGCGGCGCCGGTGTCGATGCCCTCGACCGGAAAGTCCTTGCGCAGGGGGTGGCCGTTGAAGCCCTCCCAGGTCAGGATGCGCTCGAGACCGGGATGGCCCTCGAAGACGATCCCGAAAAGATCGTAAACCTCTCGCTCCATCCAGTTGGCGGTCTTCCAGATCTGGACAACGCTGGCGATCGGCTGCTCGTCGGCAACGACCGCGCGCAAGCGGAGACGCTTCGAGTCGTCGAAGCGGTGCATCCAGTAGATAACGTCAAACCGCCCTTCCTCGCGCTCGGGCCAGTCGACCGCGGTGAGGTCGACGAGGAATGTGAAGGCACGGTCTCGTTTGAGGAACTCACACACCTCGACGATGCGGCCGGCGGGCACGGTGAGGGTGACCTCGCCGGCATAGCGGTCGGTGGCAAGCACGATACCCGGCATCTCGGTATCCAGTGCCACGGCGTCGGGATCATCGGCCGCCTCCTCGTGCACCGGCGGCGCCGGCTTCTCCTCCCACGGCGGTTTCGGCTCGGCGTCCTCGGCGGCCTTCTTTTTGGCGGCAGCCTTTGCCTTCGCCTCGGCGATCTTCGCCGCCTTCTCCTCGTCGCTCAGCGGCTGCTTCTCTTCGGTCTCCGGTGCCGCCGCCTGTTCCGGCGATGCTTCCTCGGGATCGGGCGTCTCGGACGGTGTGATGGGTTTGTCGTCACTCATCGTTCCCCCCCGAGACCCGGGGACGGGCAATGGTCTCGCGGTCGATCTTGCGCTGCAGCTGCATCAGACCGTAGAGCAGCGCCTCCGGCCGCGGCGGGCAGCCCGGTATGTAAACGTCGACCGGGATAATGCGGTCAACGCCCTGGGTCACCGCATAGGTCTTGTAGGGGCCGCCGCACATCGCGCAGGAACCCATGGCGAGCACCCACTTGGGGTCGGCCATTTGCCGGTAGAGCCTTTTGACCATCGGCGCCATCTTCTCGGTCACCGTGCCGGAGACGATCATCATGTCCGCCTGGCGCGGCGAGCCCCGGAAGACCTCGGCGCCGAAGCGCGCCATGTCATAGCGTGAATCGAGCGTCGCCATCATCTCGATGGCGCAGCACGCGAGACCGAACTGCATGGGCCACAACGAGGAGCGCCGCGCCCAATTGAAGACCGTGTCGTAGGTCGTGGTGATGATGTTCGGGGAGAAGCGGTTCTCGATCAGGCCCATTCGAGCGCCCCCCTTCGCCACGCATAGATATAACCCACGAGCAGAATGGCCAGGAAGACCATCATCTCGATGAACCCGAGGAGCGCGAGCTTGTCGAAGGCCACCGCCCACGGGAAGAGGAAGATGGTCTCCACGTCGAAGACCACGAAGAGCACCGCGATCAGGTAGTAACGGATGGAGAAGCGGGAATCGAGCGCAAATGTTGTGGCCTCGACACCGCACTCGTATGGCTCCGCCTTCACCGGGTCGTACGATCCGAACCGCACCACCTTCGCCATAAGCAGGATGATGATCGGAACCGAAATCGCCACGAGGGTGAAGATCAGAATCGGGACGTAGTGGTCCATACCCCTTCCTCCCAGCCCTCTGCAGGGCGCGATCATTCTAACCGTGCATCACCCCTTGTCAATAAATTCACAAGGCCAGAGGTTCCTATCTATTTGGAGTCTTTGTATCTGTCGCTTCTGTAGATTTGGTCTCTCCTGGGGCTCACGCCCCAGGCTAATTGTCTGTCGCCGCTTCGCGGCTTGATGGATGGCGCCCTGTCTCATTCCTGGGGCTCGCACCCCAGGCCAGGCGTCTGCCAGGTGTTTGGGATCCCGGGTTGACGCCCCATTCCATAGGTCTGTCGCCCCCTTCGGGGCTGAATGAAATTGGATGCCCCTTTTCCTGGGGCTGTCGCCCCTCCAGGGCTCAAGGGAGGGGGCATCCTTGTTCCTGGGGCTCACGCCCCAGGCTATGAATCTGTCGCGCCTTCGGCGCTCGTCTTCGATGACGATTCGACAC
>JAIVTZ010000190.1:0-6664 GCA_049188105.1 Deltaproteobacteria bacterium
GTGGGTTGGATGCGACTATGGCCCGCGTTTCCAAGGCGCTCCACAAGTAATAGATAACGTTCAGGAGGATCAGAAAGACCAACGCCATACCCGCAACCTTGGCAGTGGCCAGCAACTGGCCACGGCGATCGATAAGGAATTTCCTCCGCCTGAAGATCGGACGACCAGGCGGACTCAGCTCTTCGTTAGGATCAAAATTCAGCATTTCTATTTCCCGCCATTCTTCAAGGCCAAGCGTTCCTCCGCCTCAGTGGTGATTGAGGGCCAGACGCATCCCGGCCCACAGGCCTATTCATGCTTTCTTTCCCCCAGGATTGCCGCCCGGTTTGCGTCCGTCCTCCCACTTGATGAACTTCTCGTAACCCGGATCGTCGTCGTCGGTGGCGAGCTGAGGCGGCCCCTCATCCTCGATGTACACGTACTTACAGAGATGCGCGTGGTCGTGCTGGCAGATCAGCACGAACTTGATGTCCTTCTCGGTGCGCTTGCTGCCGCCTGGATTCTGCTCATCGAAACCGTCGAGGTCGTTGCCGTGGCCGGCGTTCGGATCCTCGGAGTCGGCAAGGTAGTAGTATGGGCCGGGTCTCGCGGCTGGATACACCTGACTCCAAAACGTGGCGGCGTCCGGAAAGAGGATCCCCGGCTCGGCCACCATGTACAACCCGGCCTGAACGCCACGCAGCTCGAGCATGCAGGCGGCGAGGCGCGCCTTGTGGAGCTTGTCCATCAAGTTCGGAATGACGATCGCGGCGAGGATGCCGATGATATTGACCACGATGATCAGCTCGGTGAGGGAGAAACCGGACTCTCGAGTCCGATGTGGCCCGCGATTCGTAGCGGGCTTCTCCGATCGTGCACGGCAGCGTGAAAACTGGCGGATCTTCCCCTCCATGACCTACTTCTCGCAAGATCGATACCAGAATAGGTATATGTAAAGAGCGTCCGCGATAACCAACGGTGTTTCATTTTGGGCCGGGCGTACGATTGGGCGCCGCCATCGGCTCACAGAGCTCGTCGATCGCCATGCCTCGCGTTCGCAGCGCCGAGACCTCCGGCAGGCCCACTAAAACGTACTCATAGTCCTCGTCACGAAACCCGGTTAGAGCGCCATCCCGACGAGCTGCTCGGTCGGCGGTCGAAAGGCGGTGATCGGCCGCGCCAGGGCATCGTCGATGGTGTCCAACATGAGCTCCCTGTCCTCGGGGATGCGGCCCTGCACATCGAGGAAGTTGGTGATGTGGTCGGACAGCAGCACGGTCGGGCCCTCGAGCTCGGTCACCAGCAACCGGGTCTCCTCGAGGGCCTGGTGGGCATCGAGAAGACTCAGGTCGCCGGCCTTCCAACGCTCGTACCAGTCGGTGCCGAGGACCGGCACGAAGGTGCGCAGCCGGACAAAGTCGGGCGGGGCCTGGTTGAGCACCGCGGCGCTGCCGACCGCGTGCTCCCGCCAGCGCTCGGTTCCGGCGACCCCCACCATGATGTAAACCGAGAGCTCGATGCCTGCCTCCATCACATGGTTGAAGGAGCGCACCGCCTGCTCGGGATCGACCCCTTTGCGGATCTGCTCCAGGGTCACCGGGTCTCCCGACTCGAGACCCGAGTGAATCCGGGTGATGGCCGCCGCCGACAGACGGCGCCACTCCTCGCGGCTCTTCTTGACCAGAAACTTGGCCGAGCCATACATGGTGATCCGCTCGAGGCGGGGCCACCTTGCCAGCGCCGCCTGGCCGATCGCCTCCAGCTTGTCGGTCGGCAGGGCGGCGGTGTTGCCGTCAGCGAGGAAGATCGTACGCACCTGGTCACCGTAGCGCTCCAGTGCGATGTCCAGATCCTCGATCACCTCTTCCACCGGCCGCGCCCGGAAGACCTTGTCCGAGTACATGGCGCAGAAGGCGCATCGGTTGTGGGGGCAGCCCACGGTGGCCTGGATGATCAACGACCCTGCCTCGCTCGGTGGACGGTAGACGGTGCCTTCGTAGCGCATCGGACACAGAATACGCTCGGGCGCCGCCTGGGACAACCTCGCAACCTGTTGGTTGTGATCAGTACCACCGATCGGGGACCGCTCAACCGAATAGAAGGGCCCCGCGAGCTGCGGTCACTGCCTGGTCGGCGGCTGCATATTTCACCGTGTTACCATCCGGCGCATACGCCGATATTCGAGAGGAGCTCATCGTGAAGATTTCCAGATGGTTGGCCGTGCTCGCGGCCATGGCAGTATTTGCCGGCACGGATGCCCGCGCCCAGGAGCAGCCGGACCTGCGAAAGATGGCGGAAGGGTTGAAGCGGAACCAGGAGGCGCTGCGGCACTACACCTGGGATTCGAAGATCGTGTTCGAGGTAGACGGCGTCCAGAAGAGATCCGATCTGTACAGCGTACGGTATGTCATGGGCGGCATGATGGAGAAAATGCAGATAAGCAGCGAGGTGGACAAGAAGAAGGTTCGGCGTCCGGATGGGAAAAAGCTGTCCAAGAAGGAGCGGGAGACGGCCCGTGAATTCGTGATGGAGGCCAAACGGCAACTCGATTCCTACCTGAGCCCGCTCTTCGCGGAGAAGGCAGTCGCCACGGCTCTCGTCACAACCGATGAGGGCATGCTCCGTCTCCAGTCCCATGATGTCGTACGAACGGGTGACTCGGTTCAGATCAATATCGTGCAAGCCACGCGACAACCCATGACCCTCGAGGTCACGACCACGATTGGAGACTCACCGGTCAAGCTCGAGGTGAGCTTCGAATCTCTCGACTATGGCCCGAACTACCCGGCACGGTCGATCACCACGACCGTCTGGGAGGGGATATCGCTGGTCATCATCACCGAGAATTCGAATTACGCCAAACAGAAGGAATAAGAAGCGCCCGCGGGCGGCGTCCGTTGAAAGCAGTCACTCAGGCGGGCTCGGCGGCGGAGTAGATGCCGTCGATGAGGTCCGCGTACCTGATGAGGAGGACGCGTCTCTTGAGCTTCAGGGTCGGGGTCAGCTCGCCCAGCTCCTGACTGAACTCGTCGGGCACGAGCTCGAAACGTTTCACCCGCTCGTACCTCGAGAAGCCCTCCATGATCGCGCCGACGATCGTTTCGTAGTGTGCCTTCACCCTCTGGTCCCTGCACAAGGCGCGAAGATCACCCTCTATTCCCGCATCGGCCGCCCACGGTTCGAGAACCTCCTTGTCGGGGACGATCAGCGCGCTGCAGTATTGTCGCCGGTCGCCGATGACCATCGCTTGGGTGATGAACTTGTCGACTTTGAGGGCGTTCTCAAGAGGCTGCGGCGCGACGTTCTTGCCGCCCGCGGTGACGATCAGCTCCTTGATCCTGTCGGTGACGTGGACGAACCCTCCGTCGTCCACATGCCCGACGTCACCCGAGTGCAGCCAGCCCTCGGAGTCGATGGTCTCGGCAGTGGCCTCCGGCTTACGCCAGTACTCCTGCATCACAATGCCGCCCCTGACGCAGATCTCTCCGTCGTCGGTGACCTTGAGTTCGACTCCCGGTCCAGGCTTGCCGACGCTTCCGAACAGAAAGTCATCGACGGTGTTGATCGTCGCCCCACCACTCAGCTCGGTCATGCCCCAGACCTCGATGATCGTGATGCCTACGGAGTGGAAGAACACCGCGAGTTCTTTGGCGAGCGGAGCGCCGGTGGAGACGAGAAACTCCATTCTGCCGCCGGTCGCCGCTTTGATCTTCTTGAAGACCAGGGCATCGGCGACGGAATGCTCGAGCGAAAGCGCGAACGGCACCCTCCCCCGACCCTCCGCCTCGCGGAACCGCCGACCGACCCCGACCGCCCAGTTGAAGAGGACGCGCTTGGCCGCCGAACCCTTCTGAACGCCCTCATGGATCCTGGAGTAGATTTTCTCCCACACCCGCGGCACCGCCACGATGACGTTTGGCCGCACCTCCCTCAGGTTCTCACCCAGGGTCTCCAGGCTCTCCGCATAGGCCACCGTGATCCCGCTCAAAAGCGCAAACGCGTCGACCACCCGCTGCAAGATATGCGACAGCGGCAGGAAGGAGATTGAGATGCTGCCGTCGCCGCTCCCCCCGATCACCGGCCCGATGGCGTCGAACTGGGCCATGAGGTTGCCGTGGCTGAGCACGACCCCTTTCGGGTCACCCGTCGTACCCGAGGTGTAGACGAAGGTCGCGGTGTCCTCTGGTGTCGCCTCGAGAGACATCTGCTTGAACTCGTCGATGGAGTGACCCTCGCCAAGCTTCTTCAGGGAATCCAAACTGATCACGAATTCGTTTTCGTCGAGATCCTCGGGGTAGAACACCACGACCTTTTCGATCGACGGCACCTGGTCACGGATCGAGCGGATCGTCTCGAGATGATCCATCGAGGAAACGAAGACCACCCGGGCTTCGGCGTCTTTGAGGATGTAGGCCACCTGGGAGGGGATCAGGGTCGTGTACAAAGGCACGAGCACGAAGCCCGCCGCCATGGCGCCGTAGTCGGTGGTCGCCCACTCGGGGCGGTTCTCGGACAGCACGGCGAAGCACGTTCCCCGCTCGTAGCCGAGGCTGCGCAGGCCGAAGGCAGTCCGCCGGACCTGTTCGAGGGCCCAGTTATAGGAGAGCGACGTCCAGGCTCCATCCCGTTTAACGAGAAAGGCGACGCCGTCCCCCTGTTGCTCGACCACTTCGATGAAACACTCGTTGAGCGTGTTCCCCATCGCAGTTCCTCCGCCGGTTTATTTAGGAGGATTATCCCATCGGCCCCTGCGACAGTCAATGAGGCGCACCGTGTTGAATGCCTGCGGAAGGCCGTTTCAATCGAGTGACAGCCCGAAGTAACGAAAGACGTTGGCGCATTCGAGGCAACGGCGCGCATGTCTCCGCCACCGGTGGACGTACCGCGATCGCGGAGGGACCATCGCCAGGATCTCCGGGTTGACGTGGGCGCCCGTCTTACTGATTTTCGGGACCCGCCGGTGACGCGTAACGAAATCGGGTTCCGCCGCCCGACTCATAATCTCGTCGAGGGCCTTCCGCCCGCCGGGGTTCTCCGCCTTCCCGCTCATGTGGTGTTCCCTCTGTGCTTCATCTCTCACCCGAGTGTACCCCGAATCGGACAATACCACCCCGTCGTCGGGCGCTGGCACGAGGCCCTTTTGTAACGAAAACCGGCTCTCGGTACCAGTTCATCATGTAATGCCGACGAGAGACAATGACTTCCCCTGGGCCCGGCGAGATCGGCTTCCAGTCGATGTCGGAGGTCTACTGCGTCGGGTCTTTCGGGTCGTACCGGTGATGCTCTTGGTCATGACGATCTCCGGTGGACGCCGGCCGGCCTCCGCAGGCACGGAGATTGAGAGCACGACGGCGGAGGGTTTCAGCGCCTCCTCGGAGGGCCTGCCGGCGGAGGCGGCCGACGCCTGGCGCGCCACGGTTTTGATCGAAGCCAGGGCGGTCATCCGGATCGACGCCCGAAATTCGATTCTGCGAATAAACCGGGGTTCCGGGGTCGTGATAAGCCTCAAGGGCGATCGACGGATGCCGGTGGTGTTCCACAATGTCGACGTCCTCCCCGGCTCGAGCGGCGGCCCGGTGGTCAACGCCGAGGGAGCGGTCATCGGCATCAACACCGTGGTCGTGAGCAACTCCCCACCCGACCATCACCATTACTGCGCGCGTGAGGATCCCCACACACCGGGGAAGGCCTGTGTTCATCTCGCCATTGCGTCGGACCAGGTGGCGCAGGAGTACGAGCGGGTCTACTCCTCCCCCATCCCCCTCATCGAGTGCTCGTCCTGACCAGCGGCGTTATCCCGCGGGGGACCCTGAAAGCTGTCGTGCACGATTTCCTTTGCCAGGGCCTCACGCTCGTTGGCATCCTCCGGGATGAGGTAGAGACCGGCCTCCGTGACGCTGATGTCCGGCACGTTATAAGCGACCGCCTCGACCTTCGCCGACATGAAACCCGGGGTCACCAGCACCGGCCACACGAGAAACCAGCCCCACTTCTTCTTGCAGGTCGGCTCGTTCGTGGTCCGCTTGGGGTCCTGTGGGACCCACCTGATCTCACCAATGGCATTGCCGCCCAATTTGCGGGTGTCCTCCATCAGGATCCACAGCGATCCTTCGGCGACGTCGGTGCACCTCTCCCAAAGGGCGCCTCCCTCACCGGCGGACACGGTCCCGAGCCGCCGGCCATCCCAGCCGGTCGCTGCGACCTGGACGTCCTCCTCGTACTCGGAGTACGAAACATAGGCCCGGTGATACGAGCAGCCGAGCACGGACCAGGGCAACAGAACACCCACCATCAGGACTGATAATCGCTTCATCACGCCATCCTTTCTCGATCGACTGCGATCGATTCTCCCATAGGTTCCATAGCAGACCGCGTGCCAACTCTCTGAAAATGCCGATCTTGCCTTGTGGTTCCCTCACGACGTGATCTTCGCGAATCATCTGGAGTGTTTCCGGCTGTCCTCGTCCGTCTCCTGATGAGGACATACGTACCCGGAAGGCGGCGGGTTAGAATCTCCATATATTTCGACGGATCTCACCTGCACGCTGTGCTCACGGCCGGATTTCTCGCCGTGGCCGGACCGGCGTTGATGGGAGCGATGTTCCTGCTCACGCGGTCGACAAAAAAAGGCCCGCCCCGGCGGGGGGCGGGCCGTCGAGCTCTGCAGCAAGATAGAGCAGAACTC
>JAIVTZ010000191.1:0-6626 GCA_049188105.1 Deltaproteobacteria bacterium
GACCGCTGGCTCGAGGCTCACCGCGCCGTCCTCAAGGGACGCCGAGATCGGGGCGAGATCGATGAAGCCGCGTTGGAGGCCGAGACCCTCGAGCTGGATCGCCGCTACGAGGAGATGGTCGCCCGCCTCGATGGAACCTACGAAATACCCCCCGGCTCGTCAGACTGATTTCACAACGCAACAATTCGAAATGCGGCGCCCATCTTTGGCCCTCTGGGACCGCCGAGCTCCAGCTCGGCATTCTTCCTGTCGGCCAGCAGATGACTGCGTGACGGGTGTGTTCATGTTCCGTGTGGCGCCGTTTTCGGGCGAGAACTTGCCCAAATATCTCACCGGGCGACCACTGCGGACCCGGCAGGAATGTTCAGTTTTTTAACGATTCTTGGCGGTGACTGCCACAGGAACCTCCGAGCCCGGTGGCCCATGAGGACTGGAGCTTTGCTGAGTCTTTCGTCATTCGAACGGACCAGGTGAGCTACATATCCTGAGATCCGGCAAAGTCAGCCTTGACGACGGCTCCGATTCGGAGCTCGCCGTCGGCCGCAAAGCTGAGGAAACGGATGCCGAGTCCGTTGAAATCGTCGCGTTCAACCTGTGCCCGGCGCACCACCTCCCCCTTGGCCACTATCGGGTTATCCCTGTCTCCAATGTAGATGGAGATTACCACCTGCTCTCCCATCCCGAACAGCGTGTCAGTCTTCATCAACAGGCCTGACATAGAAAGATCGACGATCTCACCGAACGCCTCCTCGGTGCAGTCGGCGACAGAGGTCCGGATGCGGGTGGAGAGACGAGTTTCGGTCCGCGGTGCGATGTGGAGGAGCTCCGCCATCTGCTGATCGATGAGCGCGGGGGGATGGTCGAGGAGCATGACCTTATTGACGCCGCGGCCGATGAGGCTGCGAGCCGCTTCGGCGCTGTGGTATTCCGCAACCACGAGGATCGAGGTCGAGCGGCTCGCCGAATCCTCGTCGCGAATCATCGCAACGAGCTCCTCGAGACGTGCCTTCCTGGGCTCGGCATCAAAGATCACGAGGTCGAACCGCTGCGACCGGGCACGCTCGACCGAGTCTTCGGGCGCCGCCACCCGGACAACCTCGAGCTTGTGACGGTAGAGAACCGGGGCGAGCGCCTCGAAGGGACCCGTCCTGATCCCGGCCACCAACACCAATAGCTTCGTTTTGACCATCAGCCCCCTCTCACAGCCCCGAATCATGGGTTTTCGTGGACATTCGAAGCCCCCACTATACCGAGTCAGCGCGTTTCGGCAAGATCTTCCGCAGACTGGAATCTGGCGCCAGGCGTCGATGTTTTTGTCCCGTCGACCGGCGCATCGGTGCCGGCTCCTGCCAACTCAGCAGGCGGCTCTAAGTGTGCGAGCCTGACCTGGTGTCCGTAAAAGCTTCCGAACATCGTGTTAGCCTGGAGTTGAACAAAAGGAACGTCCTGTCCCTGTTCGTCGAACAGTCCGATGGGCTAAAACGTAGCAGCGTTCTGCAGATCGCCGGTCGCAGTAGCGAGGTGGTGAGATATGCAGGCTTGAAGGCCCGGGGTTGTTGGCTGGCAGGCGGAGGCGCTTTGGAGCGATCGAAAGAAGAAGTCCGTTCGGCCGGTGAGTTCTTGCGGCTGGTTGTGAAGACCCGCAAGGTGCTGCGCCTGTATGAGAGCGAGAACGAGGTCTCGAGACGCCTTGAAGAAACTTTGGCGACGACCACAGCCGAACATCTCGAAGAGTGGGGGCCGTGCGAGCTGAACGTCTTCGAGGCGGAACTCAGGCTCGGCGATGCCATCGTCTACCGGTCTGAGGAGCGAGCCAACAACATCGCCTTTCCGCTATTTCGCGACGGAATAAGGCAGCTCACCCTTCTGCCGGGCATCGACCGTCTGGAGCTCCACGATCTGTTGACGGCGATCAACCGCGTGGACCGGGCATCCAACACCGACGAGGATCTGGTGACGATCTTCTGGGAACGTGACTTCACCCACATCCGATACGTTGCGATCGAGGAGTTGCGCGAAGCCGGTAGCGGCGTGAGCGTCGAGGAACAGCTGAGGTCTGGTCAGACGGGGAGCGGGCCAACGTTGGGTGACGCCGATCTCGAAGACCTCAGTCAACCAGTGAGCCATCTGCCGATCGAAGCGTGCTTGCTGACTGAGCAGGAGGCCGAACAGTTGGGGCGGCAGTTGGCGGAGCAGGAGGATCTCGACCTGGCGAGGGTCATCATCGACCTCGCCATCGATCTCACGCTGCTTTCGGAGGAGGAAGAGGCGCGCGAGAAGATCGCCGCGGGAGTGGTCACCATTCTCGATCAGAGGATTATCGAGGGGGCAGTCGGCGAAGCGATCGAGGCGGTGGGGATCCTCGATGAGTTCGCGGAGACTGAGCTGGCGGAGTCCGCCCCGGTGGTGGCTCTGCGCGACCGGGTTCTGCAAGATCTTGCGGAACCGAAAAGGCTGGCTGCCCTTTTTGACAAGGCCGAGACCAGCGGCGTTCAGCCCGGTCTGCTGCGTTACCTGCTCATGCGTCTCGGTGAGTCGGCGCTGCCCTCGATTGTCGCGGACCTGACCGAGCTGAAAAGCGAGCACCTCCAGGCGGTTGCGGCAGAGGTAATCCTCGCGGCCGGCCCGGTCGGCATCCGCCACCTGGTGGACTATCTCGAAGCCGGCAGCGCAAACGACCCAGATATCTTCCGTGCGATCCTCCAGGTGTTGCGCAGGATACCCGCCGACGAAACGGTGGAGGTCGTCGAGCGCCTGCTCCAGGTGTCGGACCCGCCAATGCGGAGACGGGCGCTACGAGACCTCGGACCATACCGCGAAGGCAAGGTCGGAGAGCTCTGGCTGCGGCTACTCGGCGACGAGGATGAAAAGGTGCGGATGCAGGCCGTCTCCGCGATCGTACGCGGCGGTGTGCCGGCAAACGTTGAACACCTGATGCACAGGGCGATGGACCCGGGATTCGCCACCCGAAGCGAAGAGGAGAAGAGGCACCTGATGATCGGCATCGGGCGGCTCGCCAGGGACGAGGCGCTCGGTTGGTTCGAACAGCTTCTTGGCACCCTCAAGGGTGGTTTCTTCGCTCCGCGCAGAGACCGGGAAATGATACTGGCGGCCGTGGCCGGGCTGCGCGCAGTCGGATCGCAGAGTGCCTCCAAGCTCCTCGGGGAACTCGCCCGCAGCGGCAGCCGTCGTGTTCGCGCGGCCTGCCGCCCGTCGGTGGAGATGTCGGAGAAGCGGAAATGACTCGCGCCGACGACACCCGTCGGGCATCGTCTCCCGAGACCCGGGCACTTCTCGATCTCGCCCGCAACGCCGTGCAGCAAATGGTCGTAATGATCCGCAACTCACAGCTCTACGATCCGTCGAACGAGGTCTTCGAGGAACCGATCAGGCGAATCCGATCGACGGTGCAGGCAGCGATCGAGCTCGAGGGGAAGTTCAACCTCGAAATCGACGGATTCGAGGTCTTTGTCAACGGGATCCGAGTCCGCGTCGATCTGCGGAACGTTCACCTCTTCAGATTTTTTGTCGAGGAGCTGACCCGGCGTGGCCTCGGCGGTCTGGGCTTTCCCGCGGCTCCCGATGCGTGGGCCATGGCAGCCTTTCTCGGTCTCCTGGCAAGTGTTCCGAACGACTCGAAAGACCATACCTCGGAGTTCAACCGGAGACTGAATGAAGCCGAGGCCACAGGGATCCTCGCGCTTCCTCTTCGTCGGCACGAGGACAGACGGCCGACCGATCGCCGCCAGCGGGCGATCGAGACGTATCAAGAGGCCCTTGATTTTATTCGTCACAGCATGATCAACCTCGAATCCCCGGCCGACGTCAACGTGCGCGAAGCGAAACGCATGATCTACAAGCTCGTCGATCTGAGCTATGAGGGCGGTGGCGGGTTTTCGATGCTGGGTCTGACGGCCATCAAGGGCCATGACGAGTACACCTTCAACCACATGGTCAACGTCTGCATCCTCGCGATCGCATTCGGCCAGCGCCTCGGACTCAGGCGCGACCAGCTCTCCCGGCTCGGCCTGTGCGCGCTGTACCACGACTTCGGCAAGATCAATGTTCCAGTGGATATTCTCGCAAAGCACGGGCCGTTGACCGATGAGGAATGGGCGGTGATGGGCGATCACACGGTGGTCGGAGCGCGCGAGCTGTTCCCGATGATCGCCGCCGATCGTGACGCCGTGCCGCGGGTTCTGACGGCGCTCCAGCATCACATCGGCTACGACGGCAGCGGCTATCCCAGACTGCGAATGCGCACCGATCCGATCCTATTCGCTCGCATCGTAGCGATCGTGGACACGTTTGACGCCATGACCACAAAACGCGTGTACCAGCATGTGTTCCTGCCGGACAAGGTGCTTGCCCTGCTGCAGAAGGCGTCAGGTGCGAAGTACGACCCACTTCTGGTCAAGGCGTTCATCGCGTGCATCGGAATCTACCCGGTCGGATCGGCCGTCTTGCTGAAAAGCGGCGAAGTGGGAGTGGTCTGCGAGCCCAATCAGGATCCCACATGGGTCCACCGCCCAAAGGTCCGATTGGCCACCGACACGGACGGGAACCCGATCCCCGAAAACGTCGTCGATCTGGCCGACCCTCAGAACACCTCCAACTCCATCATGCGGTGCGTCGACCCCGAGATCTTCGGCATCAACGCCGCTCACTTCGCGATTTGAGGAAGGCAGTAGGGTGGTCGAGTCCGCTGCGTTTGGTTGCCATGAGAACCTCCCCGCACGGGTGCTATGTCGTACTTGTTGCATTGCGAGCCAAATCGGGAAAGACGCAACCCGGCGGTCGTGAGGCCCCGGTGGCACCCTATGACGTCACACCGTACAATGGAGGTCCCTGGACCGAAAATCGCGTGCGACGACCTTGGGGAGGCGTATTCCATGACCAGCCATCAGGTCTTCGTCCTCTCGGGAGGCTTTGGGAGCAGCGGAGAGCGACTCGTCCGCACTGCGCTGGCACAGTTCCCGGACCAGGAGGTCGCGGTCACGGTCATTGGACAAGTCCGCAGCCGGAACGACCTGGACAGCGCCGTCGACGCCGCTTCGTCCTCCGGTGCAACTGTCGTTCACACCCTCGTCGATGCCAAGCTCCGGACCGAGCTGACGGTTCTCGCGAAAGATCGTGGCGTGGTCGCGGTCGATGCCATGGGTCCACTCCTCGACGCCCTCACGGCAATGTTCGGCCAGCGGCCCGTCGGGCTTCCCGGCCGCTATCGCAAAATCCACGAGGACTATTTCCAACGCGTCGAGGCGATCGAGTTTTCCGTCCACCACGACGATGGCCGGAATCACCATGAGCTGCACCTCGCCGACATCGTCTTGATCGGTGTCTCGCGATCCGGCAAGACGCCCCTCAGCATGTACCTGGCCATGCGGGGCTACAAGACCGCCAACGTGCCGCTGATCAACGCGGTGGAACCTCCGAAAGAGCTCTTCGAAATCGATCGCCGCAGGGTGGTGGGTCTCACCCTCGATCCGGAGCGGCTAGTGGCCTATCGCCGAAGACGGCAGAAGGACCTGGGCTCCGGAGCGTCGACCTCGTACTCGGATCCCAAGCAGATCGTCCGCGACCTCGAGTTTGCACGCCGGATCGTGCGGCGGGGCCGGTTCGCGTCGATCGACGTGTCCATGAAGCCGATCGAGGAGAGTGCCAACGAGGTCGTCGCCTGGGTCGGCGCCGCACCGGGCTGATCCTCATCCAAACATCAACGAATCCTCATCGTGCCATCAAGCGCGGCAGGTGTCCGGATCCCATCTTGGATATGACCGCTCAGCCGGTGCAAGGGCGGAGCGGGATACCCGAGAGGAAGGGAGCCTGACACATGTCGACTCGAGACATTCTTCGAAGTGTCGCGGTCATGGTTGTGGGCGCCGCATTGTTGCTCGCGCCAACCGGGTCCGCATTTGCCGGTGAGGAGAAACCGACCGGGTCCGAGACGGCCACCGAGGAGCAGCCAACCGGGTCCGCGAAGGTCCGCGAAAGAAACTGGAGGGTGAGGCTCTTCGGTGCGATCGCCGGCAACAGCGGTGGGGTCGTGGTGACATCCGGTGCTCCACATGCCGGCGTGGCGATCAATGGTGGCGCAGGCGCCGGCGTCAACTTCGAGTACCGCTACTCGCCGCGGATGGGCTTCGAGATCGGCGCGATGGGGGTTGGCGGAAACGTCCGTGTTGGCGTGGGGAGAGAGTATCGCCGGTACGGCGCGGGCGTTGAGGTAGACGGGTATCTGCCGGTCACCTTCGCCCTCAATTACCACCCGCTCAAGAACTCCGAGATTGTCGATCTCTATGTCGGGCCCCTGGTGGCTTCCACTTTCGTCAGCAGCGTCGGGGTCGGGCCGGGGGTCGTCGTCGAGTCGCGGGTTGACTTTGGCCTGGGTGCGAACCTCGGCGTTGACATCAATTTCGGCAGGAGAAGCCGTTGGTCATTCAACTCGGCCTTCAAGTACATCTCGAATGTGACCAACAGCGGCGACCGCGATTCCCGGTTCGATTTTGATCCTCTGATCTTCAGCTTCGGTTTCGGTTTCAGGTTCTAGGCGATCAGAAGCTGTAGACGAATGAAATTGACCCGATAACGGCTCGTTCAGAGATGTCAACGCCGGCGTCGATCTG
>JAIVTZ010000192.1:0-6622 GCA_049188105.1 Deltaproteobacteria bacterium
CGCGCCGACGTAAAGGTCGCAAGCGGATTGCCGTCTGAAACGCGGCTGGACTTTCCGGCTTCGGCGCGACTCAAACGAAGGGCCGACTATCAAAAGGTGTACAACCGCGGCGTTCGGGTCACCGGCAGGCACGTGGTGCTTTTTCTCCTGCAAACCAGGGAGCAGGCGGGACGATTTGGCGTAACCGCATCACGGCGAATAGGGGGAGCGGTTGTCCGCACCCGAGCGAAAAGGCGTTTGCGGGAGCTCTATCGCCTCCACCTGCGTGGCGGTGAGGGCTGCTCTTATGACATCGTCGCAAACGCCAGAAGGAGCAGCGCGACTGCGCCGTGGGCGGAGCTCGAAGAGGATTTCATGAGCTGCCTGCGCCGATGGCGCCGTTCGACCGCCGGAACGTGCCGAGGTGGAGCGCCAGCGCCGAGAGAGTGAAGAGCGAGGATTAACGAGTCTTATGGAGAAACGACTACTTCTGGCATTTGTCCTGTCAGCAGCGATCTTGCTCGCGTGGTCGGTGATATTTCCGCCGCCACAGAGAACACCGACGCTGCCGGAGCCCGCCGTCGCCCAGGACACAACGAGCCAAACAGGCGATACACCGCCACGTGTGCCCGAGCCGGCCCAAGACGACGATGATCTGGTCGAAACGGAACCGCTCAACGAGGCCATCGTTGCGGCGACCGAAGAAGAGATCGAGCTCAGCAACGAAAACATCACCGTAATTCTCACCAATCGCGGCGCGGCCGTATCTTCATATCTTCTGGCGAACTACGACGACGACGCCGGGCTCCCGGTGGACCTTGTTCAACGCGTGCCCCTATCGCAGCGCGCTCTCCCTCTGCAGTTGGTCACACCGGCCGGGCCAGATGACGGGCTGTATGCAGTCGAGCGATTCGAAAACGGGGTCACGTTCCGATGGGCTGACGGGCGAGGGAATGCGGTCTACAAGAAGTTGACGTTGTCGAACGAAGGTTTCGGGCTCGATGTCGAGATCGAAACCACCGGATCACGGGCCGCGGATGCGATCAGCATCGGCACCGGGATGGGGAACCTCAGTAAAAAGGAGCGGAACAGCAAGCTGGCGTTGTGGGGCGAGGGCATTGTGCTCGTCGACGGTGAGGTCGAGCGCTTCAAGCGGAGGAAGGTCGACGAGCCGCTCACCCTCGCGCCGGCGAGCGTCACATTCGCAGGCTTCGAGGACACCTATTTCCTCAGCATTCTTCGGCCCGAGGGTGGAGTTTCAGAGATCCACATCGTGCCCCTCGAGTATGACGAGGGCGAGGAGAAGCCGAACCGGGTACTCCAGATCACGGCTGTTCTTTCACGAGGCGAGTTGCGCGGCCAACTGCTCGGTGTGCCGAAGGAGTACGACCTCCTGCAGTCGATCAACCAGGGCGTGGAGAAGACCCTCACTTTCGGGTGGTTTCTGACCCCGATCGCGGTGTTTTTTCTCAAGGCGTTGCGATGGATCTACAGCGTGGTCGGCAACTGGGGCGTCGCCATCATCCTCCTGACGCTCGGCATTCGGATCGTGCTCTTCCCCCTCATGCACACGTCGACGGTGTCGATGCGCAAGATGGCCAAGGTCCAGCCCAAGGTCAAGGAGATCCAGGCCAAGCACAAAAAGAAAAAGACCGACCCTCAGGCCCGGGCCAAGATGAACCAGGAGATGATGGCCCTTTATAAACAGGAGGGCGTAAACCCGATGGCCGGCTGTTTGCCCATGCTGGTCCAGATGCCGTTGCTGTTCGCCTTGTACCAGCTGTTTTTGAAGGCAATCGAGCTCCGCCACGCACCGTTCATTCTGTGGATTACCGACCTCTCGGCCAAGGATCCCTACTACGTCACGCCGATCTTGATGACCGCAACCATGTGGCTGCAGCAGCGGCTCGCACCGCAGGCCGGTGATCCACAGCAACAGCGGTTGATGAGGATGATGCCGTTGATCTTCGGTATCATGTTTCTCGGGTTCCCCTCGGGCCTGGTGCTCTACTGGTTGACAAATAATGTGATCACCATCATTCAGCAGGAAATCACGCTGCATATCATTGGTGAGCGCAAGCTCGGTGGTAGGAAACGAGGAAAGGACAAGAAGAAATGAGCAGGAGCAAGAGCTTTCACGGCGCCAGCCTCGACGAGGCCCTGAGCGCGGCCAGCTCCGGCCTCAACGCGCGCCTCGAGGAGCTCCACTACGATGTGGTCGAGGATGGCGTCGACAAGGTCGTCGTGGATGCCGAGGTGGATCCGGTCGCCGTGCTGGGCCTCTTTCTTTCCGAGACGTTTCGCGCGGGCGCGCTCGACATCACCGCCCACCTCACGGTCGAAGAGGACGCGCTCGAGGGGGAGCTGGAGGGTCAGGATCTGCGGTATTTCACATCCTCTGGGGGCAGGGGCCTCGACGCCCTGCAGTACCTGTGCAACCGCGTGCTGAACCGCCGGCTCGCCGACCACATCCCCATACACCTGGACAGCGACGGGTTCAAGGAGAGGCGCGCGAAAAAACTGCAGGAACGGGCGGAGAGTGCAGCGGACGAGGCCATACGACGGGGGGCGCCGGTGATACTGGGGCCGTTGACACCTGCCGCGCGGCGGGAAATCCATCTCGCCCTGGCCGATGATCCCGGGGTGGAGACCGACTCTGATGGCGACGGCTTCCTCAAGAGGATTGTCATCCGCCCTCGCCGGCGGCGCTGAAACCATCGTCGCATGCGCCACGCCCCGCGGGCGCGGGGCGTTGGCGGTGATTCGGGTGAGTGGCCCGGAAGCGGCGGGGTTGAGCCGCCAGGTGTGTCCGGGCGTTTCATTTGAAGACGGCTGGAGGGCAACCCTCACCGCCCTACGGAACCCGGAACGCGAGGTCTTGGACCGCGCGATTGTGATTCCCTATCCGGCGCCGCGCTCCTACACGGGTGAGGACATGCTCGAGATCACCGTCCATGGTTCGTCGTACTTGATCGAGGAGGTTATCGAGGCGTTCGTGATTGCGGGGGCGCGCCGCGCCGAACCGGGCGAGTTCACCCGGCGGGCGGTTGCCAATTCCAAGCTCGATCTGGTCCAGGCCGAGGCGGTGCGCGATCTCATCGAGGCAGACACCGCCGTGCAGCTTCGAAACGCACGACGACAGCTCTCCGGCGCATTGTCGGCGACCTTTGCTGAGATGCGGGGATCCTTGATAGAGCTGGTGGCGACCATCGAGGCTTCTCTGGACTACGAGGCGCAGGGGATCGAGGTGCCGGCGGCCGAGATCGAAGAGCGACTCGATGGGTGCCGGCGCCGCATCGAGGGAATACTGGCGACGGCACGGGCCGGCGAGCGGATTCGTGACGGCGCGCGGGTCGTGATCCTCGGTTCGCCGAACGCCGGCAAGTCGACGCTGTTCAATTGGTTGTGCGGAAGCGAGAGAGCGATCGTATCGCCCCATCCCGGAACAACCCGGGACGTGATCGAGGCCGAGCTCGACCTCGCGGGTGTGCGGATGATCATTCAAGACACGGCGGGCCTGCGATCAGAAGGCGACGCGGTGGAAACCGAGGGGCACCGCCGGGCGTTGCAGGCGGCGGAGAACGCCGATGTTGTGATCCAATTGTGGGCCCTGGGTGGGGGCGGGGGAGGACCGCCGGCCGCGCAGCCCGCTGCGGCGCCGGTGATTCGCCTTCGCTCCAAATCCGACCTCGGTGGTAACGAGGGGGGCGACGACGAATGGCTGCGGGTGTCGTGTCACACGGGGGAGGGCTTGGAGGAGCTGCGCTCCCGGTTGACGAGGATGGTCGAGGGCGAGATACCGGACCTCGGCGGAGCGGTGGCGATCGCAGCCCGCCACCGAAAGGCGTTGCAAGCAGCGGCCGCTGAGCTGGAGGGTTGCGATCCGGGTTGTCCGGAGCTCGCGGCAGAGAGAGCGAGGTGGGCGGTGCGGGCGGTCGAGGAGCTGATCGGCGAGGTCGGGGAGGAAGATGTCCTCGACGTCATCTACAGCGGATTCTGCATCGGAAAGTAGGAGCGACTGTGCGGACCGATCTGGTCGTGGTGGGGGGTGGTCACGCGGGCTGCGAGGCGGTGGCGGCCGCGGCACGGATGGGAGCGTCGGTCGTTCTCGTGACTCTCCATCGGCACACCGTCGGCCAGATGCCGTGCAACCCAGCCATCGGCGGCATCGGCAAGGGGCATCTGGTGGCCGAAATCGACGCCCTCGGCGGGCTCCAGGGCTGGGCGGCCGATCGCACGGGGATTCAGTTCAGGACGCTCAACCAATCGCGCGGGCCGGCGGTGTGGGGTCCGCGGGCGCAGTGCGACAAGGAAGCCTATGCGCTCCTCCTGCGGCGGGTGGTCGAGCGGCTTCCGGGCGTGACCCTCCTCGAAGATGAGGTCGCGCGCTTGCGAGTCGATGGCGACCGGGTGTGCGGTGTCGAGTTGGGCGGAGGTGAAGACATCGACGCGGGCGTCGTCATCCTCACCACCGGCACCTTCCTCGGGGGATTGCTGCACACCGGAGGCGACCGTCGGCCGGGCGGCCGCCTCGGTGAGCGTCCGAGCACCAAGCTCGGCGCGTCGCTGAGCGCTCTCGGTTTCGAGCTCCGTCGTTTCAAGACCGGCACCCCGCCGCGCCTCGCGCGGTCCAGCCTCGACCTGTTGTCCCTCGAGGTTCAGGAGGGCGACCCGGAACCACGGCCTTTTTCGTGGCGGACGCGATCGGTTCGCAACCGCTGCTCATGTTGGGTGACGCACACCCCGCCCGTGGTGCAGGAAATCATTGGCGAAAACCTTGACCGGTCGCCGCTTTTTTCCGGTGCGATCGACGGAGTCGGTCCTCGGTACTGTCCTTCAATCGAGGACAAGGTGGTGAGGTTTCCGCACCACGACCGGCACAGAATTTTTCTCGAACCGGAAGGAATCGAGAGCGAACGCATCTACGTCAACGGCCTCTCGACCAGTCTCCCCCGGGACGTCCAGGAACGAGTGGTACGCAGCGTTCCGGGTCTCGAGCGCGCCGTGTTTCTTCAGTACGGTTATGCGGTCGAGTACGACGTCGTGGCGCCTCGGCAGATCGGGCCGGACCTCCAGAGCAGGGAAATCCAAGGGCTGTATCTTGCCGGTCAGCTCCTCGGCACATCCGGCTATGAGGAGGCGGCGGCGCTGGGGCTTCTGGCGGGAATCAACGCCGTCCGCCGATTGCGCGGCGAGGGGGAGTACGTCCCGAATCGTGAGGATGCCTATCTCGGGGTGCTGGTCGACGACGTGTGCGGACGCGAGCATCGTGAGCCCTACCGGATGTTCACGTCGCGAGCCGAGCACCGCCTGCTCCTCGGGGTTGATTCGGCCCGAGAACGTCTGATGCCCGTCGGGCGAAAACTGGGGCTGGTGCGGGAACCGGCGTTTCACGTGGAACGTGAGCGTTGGCGCCGGCGCCGGCGAACGGGAGCGGAGCTGGCGGCGGCACGCCTCAACCCCGACGTCGCGACCCGCCGGCTGGTGCGGGACACGGCGGGGATTGATTTTTCGGCTCCCACCACATGGGCGCGGATTCTTCGCCGTCATGATGTCGACTTGCGGCGGGTGGCGGCAGCCTTGCCCTTACTACAAGAGCTGAGCGAAGAGGATTGGCGGATCGTCGTCGGCCATCTTCGGTACGACGGCTATCTCGCGCGTCACGAGCGTGAGCGCGAGCGTCTCCGCCGTTTGCGCAATGTTCCTTTCCCGGCAGACCTCGATCCGGCGGTCGTGTCCGGGCTGACGAGAGAGGCGGTGGAAGCGCTCGCTCGCGAGCGTCCACGGACCTTGGCCGACGCCGAGCGACTGCCGGGAATCACACCGGCGACGCTGGCTGTCCTGGCCGGGCATGTCGCCCGGCGGCGAGATGCGAAGTGAGCAGCGGGAAGAGCTTCCGCGATCTCCTCGCGCCCCATTGCGGGGGAGGGACCCTCGACCGCCTCGTGCGCTATGCCGAGCTCCTCGAAAGATGGTCTCGGCGCCACAACCTGGTGCGCTACACCAGTCGGGAGGAGTTGGTCACGAGACATCTTCTGGAATCGCTGGCGGCAGCTCCCCTTTTGGGAGGCCATGGGCGACTCGTGGATGTCGGTAGCGGCGCCGGGCTCCCCGGGGTGCCGTTGCTGGCGGCGTGTCCGGGATTCTCGGGGGTGCTCCTGGAGCCGCGAGAGAAAAGGTGGGCATTTCTCAAGCTGGTGATTCGTGAGCTCGGTCTCGATGCGCGGGCCGAGCGGACGCGCTTCCAGGACCTCAAAAACGACCGGCCGTGGAACGCCGTAACCGTGCGAGCGGTCGGAAATCAACGGGAGATCCTCGGGTGGGCGCGGTCGCGGCTGGCCGCGGACGGGACGGTCTTTCTGTGGACCACCGAGGAGGCCGAGGACGGGCTTCGAGAAATGGTGAATTGGCGTGTGCTAAGCTCCCCGCTACCCGGCCTGGATCGCGGCCGGCTCGTACGGCTGCAACCATGTTTCACGTGAAACCCAGTCCATTTTCGGTCGCCGATGACGGTGTTCCGAGTAGCGCGCGCTGCCGCACCGGCAGCGCTCGAACGCACCACCGTGGGTGGTGTTGAATGGCCGCCCGGGTGGTCGCAGTCGCCAACCCCAAGGGTGGCGTGGGCAAGACCACGACAGCCATC
>JAIVTZ010000193.1:0-2133 GCA_049188105.1 Deltaproteobacteria bacterium
TGGCGTCGACGACCTCCGCCGTCTCCACCGGATCCCTCCAGTAGCCCAGCATCACGTTCTCCCCCGTCGCGACGATCTCGCCGGTCTCGCCGGGCGCGACGGGTTCTCCCTTCTCGTCCAGCACCGCCAGCGCGACCCCGGTGTGCGGGCAGTTGTACAGGCCGGTGTAGTCGGCCTCGACCTCAGCATCGACCAGCTCCTGCTCGCTGGCCTGCTCGACGATGCCGTCGTCGATCCGCGTGAGGTCGAAGGCGGCGGCGACTGGGCGGGCCATTTCGTCGGGACGTCGTTCATTTTTTCGCATCGGGCGGTGCTCAACACGCTCGAAGGCGATCCGCGGTTCTTCTTCGACGAATTACAGGGCAGCAACGCCACCTCGGGCATGCGCCGTCGTCGCGTCTGGGCAAATCGACTCTGAGGATCTTGGCCAGGCTCTCGGCGGTCCCGTCGAGGGCGATCGCCACGAGCGCGTCGAGGGCGCTCCGGGTGCCGCTGGTCCCCCGGGCCTCCACCACCGCGCTTTGCCCGTCGCGGTCCTCGTCGATCACCACCACGTCGGCGATCGTCTCGCGCCACGAGATCTCGTTCGAATGATGCTCGTAGGGCCCGATGAACACCACCGGGCGCTCCTCCTCGGGAATGAGACCCGAAAAGCCGTACCTCTCGTCAAGGTCCGCCGGCAGTCGGAGGTTGAGGATCTCTATCAGCTTGTTGATCGCCCCGGTAGCGCCGGAGCCGCAGAAGATGACGACGTCGTCGTCGCCGCCGTGGACCGCCTCCAGGATGATCCTGCGCGCGTCCTCGCGGAAGCGGGTCGTCTGCAGCCCGGTTGTCGAGGTTTCGGTGTGGGTGTTGGCGTACAGCGACATGACCTCTTCCCGGATGAAGTCCTCGATGAAATCGAGCGACCTGCCCGAGGCGGTGTAATCGGCGTACGTCACCCGCCGCACCCCGAACGGTCCCTCGACCGCCCGGTCGTCACCGATGATGCCGGTACGAATGTTCTCAATCAGCTTCAAGGTATCCTTCTCCATGGTCATCCATCGTCAACACCGCAGAAGCTCCGCGACTTCCCGAGCTCGACGGCAACGATCTTGATCTCCGCCAGAATATCGTCAATCCGCCTCTCGTCGACCTCCCCGTGGGGTTCTGACCGGAGATGATACCGGGTTCAAACCCACAATGCGCCGGGAGCTCGGTACTTCGGCGCTCGATCGTATGTTCGGTCCCCACAACCCAACCTCCCAAATCACTTTCCATTTGCTTTCCGATGGATCGAGCCAGCCGCGGCTCATGGAACGTACTTCACCACGTCGCGTCGCGAGGCGGTGAGATATACGGGCTCGTACCGTGTATCGGATACAATCAGGTCACTGAATTATCGGAGGGTTTGACGAGCAACCGAAAGGAATTCCGATGAACACACCGTCAAATAACGCCGGAGCTGAAGACTCTGGTAGGACGCCGCTCAGGCGGCGTCACTTTCTCGTCGATCACCGCCGCCAGCTCGCTACCACCATCAGGGTCGCCGGCTTGGTCTTGGTCCTGTTGATCACCATCAACGCCGTGATGGCCCTGCATTCTTACACGACGACAAGTCAGATCATGGCCACGAACCCCGAGATTGGGGAGAGGATGCGCGCCGCCGACCTCCGTAATCTGGCGATCATGGCCGGCATCTCACTGATCATTCTCTCGATGGTGGTGGTCCGGTCGATCATGCTCACCCACCGTACCGCCGGCGCCGTCTACAAGGTCGCGCAGTGCTTGGAGAAGATCGCGTCGGGCGACTTTGACGTCACCCTCAGGCTTCGTAACGACGACAACCTCTGCGCTCTCGAGGACCCCTTCAACAAGATGGCGGAGACCCTGTCGCGGTACGCCGATGAGGATTATCGGTCGATGTCCAGGCTCGCCGATGAGATCGAGGAGCACGGCAACCCGGTGGATGCCGAAATGTTGCGCAGGATCGCGGACTCGAGAGGGCGCCGAGCGCACTGAGCGCGCGGGTATTAGCTGTTAGCAATTAGCAGCTAGCCCATCGCTCTGGGAATTCGTGATCATGCGGGCGGGGATAAACAGAACGTCTCAAAAACTCTTCAGGCTGAGGTGATGGCGGCATGGAGCCGGCTG
>JAIVTZ010000193.1:2143-6591 GCA_049188105.1 Deltaproteobacteria bacterium
GACAGCTTCTTCGGCGACATGCACGTTCGCGAGCCCCGGTGAGCTAATACCTAATTGCTAATACCTGATACCTATTTCCCGGGCGGGAAATTTTTTAGCAGCTTCTTGATGACTTTCTCGATCCTCTTTCCGGACGGGTTCACGCTCCGGACCTCTTTTTCCAGAGTTCCCACCCACACCAACTGGTGGGTGTGGGCATCGACGATATCCAGCACCAGGGTTCCCTCTTTGTACTGGCGAACCTCGGTATAGCCGTAGTTGAAACCGCCCCAGTACCCGTATCCCCACGGCGAATAGGGGCTGTAGGCCACGTGGTGCACCGCGAGCTCGTCTCTGGCGCCGTAATAGAAGGTGAGTAGGAGGTCGGTCTGCGGCGGCGCCGGCGAAGGCTCGAGACCCTTGTCGGCCAGGACGTCCTCGGTCACCCTCCGCAGCCGCAGCCTGAGATGCTCCGGAAGCTGCGCTTCGACCGAGTTGTCACGCTCCATCCACGCATACGTCGAGTAGCCAGAAAAATCGACCGCGTGATCGTAGTCGAAGGTGACCTTGGCCCACGCGTAGCCCGCGAGCAGAACCACACAGCAGACAAAGACAATCGACATCCGGACGGTTGAATTCACATCGGTCTCCCTTCACCACGTCGCGGAAGAATAGCAGAGGAACCGCCCGGACACGCAACAGGATGCAAGATCCAGGATCCAAGATGCAAGTCCCACCCCCCGCGTGGGTTCATCCTGCATCTTGAATCTGGGTGGGTGGTTGGGCGGTGCATCTTGCATCTTGCATCTTGGATCTTGTATCCGGGCGGAAGGGTGGGAGGAAATATTCGAGACGTTGACGCGTTCTAGCTTTCAACGTTCAGACCTTTGTAAGGGAGAAATTGATGGCAGGGAAGAAGCACTTCAGCAAGGAGCTCTTCGGCTTTCTAAAGGAGCTCAAGCAGAACAACAACCGAGAGTGGTTCCTCGCCAACAAGGACCGTTACCGCTCTGCGGTCCAGGAGCCCCTGCTCGGGTTCATCTCCGACTTCGCCGAGCGCCTCCACGACATCAGCCCCAACTTCGTCGCCGATCCCCGGCCGTCCGGCGGCTCGATGTTCCGGATCTACCGCGACGTCCGGTTCTCGAAGAACAAGAGCCCCTACAAGACCCACGCGGCGGCCCAGTTCCGCCACCGCGCCGGACGCGATGCCCACGCGCCCGGTTTCTATCTTCACCTCGAGCCGGGCTCGGTCTTCGGGGGTGCGGGGCTGTGGCACCCGCCGCGGGAGGCGCTGGATGAGATTCGACAGGCAATTGCCGAGAAACCGGAGGAGTGGCTGTCAGTCCTCGCAGAGTCACGGTTCGCCAGGCACCACGACCTCAGCGGAGAAAGCCTCAAACGCGCGCCACGCGGATACGACCCCGAGCATCCGCTGATCGAGGACCTCAAGCGCAAGGACTTCGTCTGTGTCGAGCGCTTTACCCAGACTAAGGCCTCCTCCGCCGGCTTCCTCGACACCTTCGCGGAGTCGTGCCGGGCGGCCGGTCCGTTCGTTCGGTTCCTTACCGAGGCAGTGGGACAGGAATTTTGAATTCTTAATTCTCAATTCTCAATTTTGAATGACCCCCACCCGCCAGGAAATGCCTGGGGGGAGGCGTGGGAATTGAGAATTGAGAACTGAGAACTGAGAATTTGACCTTTAACGTTCTAACGTGGATGCGTTCCGCGTGGCAACGTACTCCCGAACGCCGTGACGCAGCACGAAGGAGTGCTCGATCTCGAAACCCTCCAGGAGCTGGTCGACGGTGTTTGGCTTCAGCTCTGGGGCTCCCGTAAGATCGGTGGTGACCGGCTCGTAGAGGAGACTCTCCGCATCGACGATCCGGTAGCGGTTGGGCACGGCGGGCATCATTCCCGTGGTCGGGACGATCGCGTGAAGACGCGCCCCGGGTCGGCATAGCTCTGCCAACGCGCCGATCAGGTTGTCGACCCGGTGGGACGGCAGATACGCGAGCACGTCCCACGCCAGAACGACGTGAAACGATCCTCCGGCCGAGGACACGAGGTCGCGCAGGGCCTGCATCCCGCGTTCGAGGTCAGGGGCCGGCGCGACGGCGTTCTGACCGCCCCTTCCAAATAGATCGACAATTTGCACCCGGGAAGCGAAGGTGGAGACGAAGTCCAGGTTGTCGGCCACCGCGGGACCGAGATCAAGCACTCTGCACGACCCATCGGACGGCACACCAGTCAGCGTCTCCTTCAGTCCTGGTGAGCGATGGGTCGCAATACGCGGAGGCAACGGTTCGGGCTCGACATCGAGCACCATCGTTTCTTGCTGCCAGGTACGCCATGGGAGTCTCATATCGAGGGCATTATGACAGGTAGGCTGGTTGTCGTCCGAAAACGGCGCTTTTTTGCAATCTCGACGTCAGGCAGCGGATTTCCTTGCCTTCCTTGATCTTGCAGATAAATCGCTCGTTTCCGCATCCAGAACCGTGCTGTCCCCTCCGGGGTTTTCTGATGGGACCTAGCCCGGTCTTCTCACCGGGTGTCTACTGCGGGCCAGGCGCTGACCGGTGGCGACTTCCAAGCCGTCTACGCGGAAACGGTCTTGCCTCCGCTCTCGGGGGGGCCGGCCGTTTTCCCCGACCTATCCGCTTCCGTGTGCGGCTCGGCTTTCGGCACCGTCGCCTTCTCGTCCGCGGGCTTCGGGGGCTTCCCCGATGCATCCATCTCGATGCCGCCCCGGAATACTGCACCATCCTCGAGCGACACTCTTGGCGCGGCGATGCTGCCGTGGACCTTGGCGGTGTGGCGGAGAATGATTTGCTCCTGCGCTCGCAAATCGCCTTCGACCTCGCCTTCCACGATCACGGTACGCCCTTGGACATCGGCCTTGACGCGACCATCCGGGCCGATCGTGACATTGTGCTGGGCCAGATTTACCTTGCCCTCGATCCGACCCTGAATCACGAGGTCCTCGTCGCCCGAGACGTCGCCCTTGATGGTGATCGACGGTCCGATCATCGCCGGTCCGCCTCCCTTGCGGGGCGCCGGGGTTCGTCCACCTGCGGTTTGCGTCGATCGCGGCTGCGGCGCCGATGTCTCGCTGCCGTCCTTTTTGAACATGGTCTTCCTCCCTCAGGCGCCGCCTAGGCGCCATATCACACTATAGTAGAGACAATAAGCGTTCGAACGTGGCCCGGATCACTCTCGCACAACGATTGTCTGATGGCCTGAGTCCTGGTTTCACATGATATCCTGCGGGCGAATACACCACGGACAACGTCTCGGAGGCATGGGAAATCCCCATCGGTCCGCGGTTTGAACACAGGAGGGTCTCATGAAGGTGCTCAAGAAAATCCTGATCACGCTCGTCGCCATCGTCGTGATCCTGGTGGTTATCGGTTTCCTGCTGCCCAAGACCCGCCATGTCGAACGCTCGGTGGTGATCGACGCGCCGCCGTGCGTGGTCTTCGCTCAGGTCAACGGATTCAGACACTTCAACGACTGGTCGCCGTTTGTCGCCGTAAACCCGGATGCAAAATACGATTTCGACGGGCCGGACTTCGGCATCGGATCGAAGATGACCTGGACCGTCACCGATCCGAAACCCGAGACCGGGAGCCAGACCATCGTCGCCAGCACTCCCTATGAGCGGGTGGACGTGGAGCTCGACCTTGGCTCCCAGGGAGTTTCTCAGGTGGCCTATCTCTTGTTGCCGGAGGACGGCGGCACCCGCCTCACCTGGGCCTTCGACACCGACTTCGGGCTCAATATCATCGGCCGGTACTTCGGTCTGATCCTCGATCGGCAGCTCGGCCCCCTCTACGCGCAGGGGCTCGCCAACCTCAAGCGGATCGCCGAGGAGCTGCCAAAGGTGGATTGGTCGGATATCGACATCGGCACAACCGAGGTTCCGTCGACCACCATCGCCTACACCACCGGCGACAGCAGCCGCGAACCCGCCGACATCGCGGCCGCCCTCGGCGCAGCCTACGGGCGCGTGGCGATGTTCGTCTCCGCCAACGGCCTGCAGATCGACGGTCAACCGATCGCCATCAACAACTACTGGGATGATCGCGGATACGGTTTCGACGCCGGACTGCCGGTGAGCGGCACTCCGACCCGGGGCGCCGGTCCCGGTTCGGCCGTGCGGATGGGCGAGACCTACGGCGGGCACGTGGTGCGGGCCGTGCACGTGGGCCCGTACACCGGGCTCGAGGACACCTACCGAAAGGTAGAGGCCTTTATGACCGCCCACAAGCTGGAGGGCAACGGCCGCAGCTGGGACGTGTTTGTCAGCGATCCCGGTAACACCTCCGAAGAGGAGCTGATGACCGAGATCTATCACCCGGTGAAGTAGGCGGCAAGGAGTTGAGAGTTGAGAGTTGCGGCGGTCCGCGGTTTCTCCGTGGGGGTCTTAACTCTCAACTCTAAACTCTTAACTCTCAACTCCAGCTATC
>JAIVTZ010000194.1:0-6585 GCA_049188105.1 Deltaproteobacteria bacterium
ATAGAAAAGGGGATAGAAAGGGTTCCGAGTATCACATGGTCACATCAGGCAGGGCAAAGTCATCGTGTGACACGTGAGCCTCCCGCAAAACCCCGTGAAATGCCTATTGCGAGGATGCGGTATCTCGGACGGGAGGGGATAAACCCCTCCCCTACGGTGGTTTGTAGGGGCGGGGTTTATCCCCGCCCGCTCGTTAGCCGAGTTCTGCAATAGGCTTACGTGGCACCCAGGAGCGTCCACCAGGCCCCCTTCAAATGGCCCGCCTGGAGGGCCGTGATTCTTGAGAAAATCTCATCGCTCGACTATATCAGACAGCGACAGGAGAGCCTGATGGGGCCCTGGGCCTTTGCCAGGCAGCTCGGCTTCTCTCAGTTCCCGGTGAAGTGGGCCACGCACCGGGCGACCGCGGGATCGGGGTCGATCCGGTGCGCCTGGAGCGCCTCCAGGGCGCGGGGGTCGCCGCTCTCGCCGAGCAACCGGCAGATCCGTTCTCGCCGCTGAGTCTCCGGATGCTCGGGCGAGTATTCCCCGAGGGCCTCCACGAGCTCCGGAACGGCCATCGAGCCGAGCCAGCGCAGGCCCTCGGTCGCCGCCTCCCGTGTATCCGGGTCCTCCCCGGTATCCAGCGCAGAGACCAGGACGGGGACCACACGGCTATCGGGAAACCCCGCCAGTGCCCTGACGGCATCGTCACGGGTGTCGCCACGCCACGCCGCAGCGGTGAGCGCGGGTATGGCGGAGGGGTCGCCGATGTCACCGAGTGCCCGCGCGGACATCTCCCGCCCGAGCCAGTCCTCGTCCGGGATCTCCAGCGTCTCGGTGAGCACGGGGACCGCCGCCGGATCCCGAAGAGCCCCCAGGGCCGGGATGATCCGGGCCCACAGCCCGGTCCGATCTGCCACGTCCCGCCTCAGCGCTGCGATCAGGGGCGCGACCGCCCGCCGGTCGTCGAAGTCGCACAGGATCCGAACGCCTTCGGCGTACTCTTCGGTGTCGTCGGACCGCGCGAGCCGGAGCGCCCGGGTGACCTCGCACTCCTCCCAGCACCGGCGCTCGAGCTCCTCGTACCCAACGGCTACCCGTTGGTTCTCCCGGAGACACTCCTGGAGGCACGTCGGATCCACGCCGGTAGTTTCAACCCGCGGGAAGCCATCCTTTGTGACCGCTGCGGCATCGCCAGATTTCGATGGATAGGCGGCCACCCGGGTCGCGTTGATGCCCGTTGATGCTTCCGCCGGGGGAAGTTCATCGCACAGCAGTAAAGTCGAAACCTCGGCACCCGCCGCAATCCGCAGAGTCCACAGGACGGCCAGTACAAGCCCCATCAGCACGGTCGATCTCACGTATGCCTCCCGGCGCTTCCCGCCGAATACTATGTCTTTCGATGGGACCTGACAAATACGACCTGTTGGTCGGAACCTCACGGAGGATTCCGCGGTGCCGCAGCGGTTCTCAGTTGAGGACGATGCGGAGGCGGATGGGAACTTCCCACCCTTTCACGGGATGGATATCGAGGAAGAACGGCCGCTTCAGGTTGCGCGGACGCTCGAAGTAGAGCAGGTCGACTATCGCGTGTCTCTGGCGAAGGGTCATTCGATCCCTGGTGGTGTTCCCCGAACTCGCCCGCAGGTTGGGGAAGAAGTTGGACGGTTCCAACTTTCGATTCCACCGCCACCCTTCCCACGGGATCCCGGCGTACGAGATCATGCGATAGTCGATGACGGTCTTGCTGTAGTTCTTCCGTTGCTCCTTGACCGACGGCATCACATAGACGATCTCGTCAAGATCGGTGAGCCAGAAGCTGCTGCGATCGAGGGTGACCGATTTTGCGCCCTTGTTCTCCACCGCCACGACAATCGGCAGGTAGGGTTCGTTCGTCCGCTGCAGAGTCAGGCTCGTATTGGCCCACACCTTGCCGAAATCGTTCTCGGCGATGAAGAGGATCTGGGTCTGCGCCCGCTCCTGGGCGAGGACCGAACCGACCGCCACCCCGACTGCGAGTAGAACCGTCAAGAAACGAAACATCGGGTCGAGGTTACCTCCCCTCTCACCCCAGGGCAACGCAAAACCGGCGGTTCTTCTTCCGTCAGTCCGCCCACCTGAGGAACTCCCGAGTTCGTGGGAGTACCGGTTGCAGGAGTTGGGCATGCGATCGAGCGCCGACTTGTCACGGCGAAGCCTGCAGGGCGAAGCCGGAAGGCGCGACAGATATCTTGCCTGGGGCGTGAGCCCCAGGAATGGGAACCGTTGAAAACGGCAAGCCCTGGAGGGGCGACAGATTGCGGCTGCGGCGTGAGCCGTAGCCATCATCTTCAAACCCGGTCTTCACACCGGGTGTCTACTGCGGACGGCGAATGGCAGCGATCTGTCGTGCTTTTCGCAAATTGTGCTCCTCAACGTAGTGCGACTACGCCTGCGTCGCCCAATTCGCGAAAAACCCAACATCTCACTACCCTTCGCCGCCCTCGTCACGAAACCCGGTGAGAAGACCGGGCTATTTGTCTGTCGCCGCTTCGCGGCTGCTTGATTCTCTCCGTTCCCTTTTCCTGGGGCTCACGCCCCAGGCTATGAATATGTCGCCGCTTCGCGGCTGGTTCGATTCACCAGAAAGAACTTCGGGTGTTTCTCAGCAATTCGGGTCAATCGGTCGTCGGGTAGAGAGCCTCCCACCACTCCGGCTGGTCCTTCAACCAACGGTCGAACCAGGCGACGATGCTTCGAGACCACAGCTCTCTCTTGTCGTGCTCCATGATCAGGTGGCCCAATCCCGCCACCCGCAGGTACTCCACCGGCGTTTGGAGAAGCTTGAGAGCGGCGTAGAACTGGTCGCTCTCTCCCGGTGGCACGTTGGGATCGTCATCGCCGTGGGTCAGGAGCATTGGCGTGGTCACCTTGTCGGCGTGGAAGAGCGGACTCCGGTCGACGAAAATGTCCTCCCTGTTCCACGGGAAGCTGTCGGCGTTCGCCACCGCACCATAGCTGTAGCCCCAATAGCCCTCACCCCAGTAGGACGAGAGCGCGGAGATTCCTGCGTGGGCGACCGCCGCGGCGAAGATGTCGGTTTCGGTCACCAGCTTCATGGTCATGAAACCGCCGTAGGAGGCGCCGATGCACCCCACGCGCTCGGGATCGACGTAGGGATGGCTGCGGAGGAAGGCCGTGGTCGCCTCGACGATCTGACGGCTCGTGACCTCGCCCCAATCGTTGACGTGGACCGTCGAATCCGCCTGCCCCCATCCGTAGGCCCCGGTCGGGTTCAGGACGTACACCACGTAGCCGTTGGCGGCCCACCACTCGGCGGGGTATCGTCCGCCGAAGCTGCGGTCGATGGGCGAGGTGCCGCCGTAGTAGTTCACGATGGCGGGGTAGCGCTTCTTCGCATCGAAACCGACCGGCAGGTACACCCGTCCGGCAACCGTGCGCCCGTCCGAGGCGGTGAAGCTCCAGGGCTCCACCGTGCCGCGGCGGACGGTCCGGAATCGATCCGCGGCGGGCTCGAGCAGGAGGCGGGGCGAGGCCGCCGGCTGATCGAGGACCACCACCCGTTGCGGACTCCACACCGATGTTCCGGCGGCGACCACGGTCGCCGCCCTCGCGGCGACATCAAACGAGCCGACGCTCTCGATTCCGGTCCTCAGCCGATCGAATTGCTTCGCCTCGGGGTGGTATCGGTAGATATTCTGTTCCTCGCCGTCGACGGTGAGCATGTAGATGGCGCCGTCGTGACGGCTCCACACCGCGTTTCGAACCGCAGGATCGAATTCCCGGGTGATCGCCTCGACCGCGTCCGACTCCGGATCCCAGATAAAGAGCTGCCCATCGTAGTCGTTCACCGGTTCGACGATGCCATCCGCGATGCCGGTCTTCCCAAACTCACTCGGCCCGGCACGAACGAGCAGACGTCGGCCGTCCGGCGCATACTCGACCTGGTTGAGCCACCAGAAATCGCGCAGCTTGATCGCGCCGCCCGCGGACAGATCGAGCTCCCACAGCTCGGTGCGCGAGTAGGGCCGGTGGGAAAAATCCTCCACCTCCCGGCTCACCAGGAGACGCGTCCCGTCGGGAGAAAAGGCCTCTGCGTTGGCACTCAGGGGACCGGTCGTCAGGCGCCTCGCCACGCCGCCGGCCACGCTCACGAGGTACAAGGAGCTGATGTCCCGGTGGTCCTTCATGCGGTCCAGCAATCCGCGCAGGTGCTTGATGCCGCGTTCGTCCTCCTCGGGTTTTTCGGTAGCCGAGAAGACGATCGACTCACCGGAGGGCGACCACAGGTAGCCGCCCCAGTTCTCGATGGCCTCCGCCACCGCCGTTGTCGAACCTGCTTCGAGGTCGGTGATCCACAGGCTCGAGGTCTTCTCCTTCGGGTTGCGGGTCACGTAGGAAATGCGGTTGCCGGTGGGCGCGAACTTGACCTGACTCATTTTCGGCGACCCACGCCAGGTGTTCAGCAGGCGGCCGTCATCGGTCGAGCGTAACTCGACCCAGGTCTCCTTTTCGTCCGTGCCCGGACGGACGCGCGCCATCCTCAGGACCACCCGATCCCCCTCCGGTGACAGGTCGAGATCCTTCACCGTGGTTTGATCCAGGATGTCCAGAATTTCGAGATCGCGTTCGCTATCGGTGGACATCCCCACCGCCTCGACGTGTTCGCCTTCGAGACTCACGGTCACCGCCCACGGTGCCTCGACATCGGGGTCGTACACGGTCACGACGACGAGGCGGTGGCTGCCCGGGTCGAGCGCGAGCTCGGTATCCTCCTCCCCCACAGCTTTGCCGTCGATGATCGCCTGGACGGGGTGCTCCGATTCGACCTCGAGGGCAAAACTCAGGAATCGCCGGGTGTGCAACCGCGTGGAGAACCAGGCGACGGCGGTCCGCTTCCCGTCGACGCCTTCGGGCACCGACAGCACGGCCGCGCCGTCCGCACCCACCTCAACCGAGCGCCACGAAACCTCCTGGCCCAACCGCTCCAGCTTGTGGCCCGCCGGCCTGCTGTCGGGCTCGGGGGGCAAGGGACGCGCCTCGAGCAGAGCTTTCAACGCCGCTTCATCTTTCTCCTCGCCGGCAAACACCGGCAGGGGCTCGAGCAGCGGACCGAGGAGCCGCCACTCTCGAACGACCGCCCTGGGCGCCGCGTCCGCCTCGGCTGCGGCAGCCGGAATCGCCGCCGAAATCAGAAAACCCGCCAGTATCCACGAAAGTGCTGTGCGTATCGACAACATCTACCCTCCGACTCGACAGCGGCGATTATACGCGTATGATCTCACCCCACATGAGTCGCACCGATCTCAAACGCGCCCTCCTCGCGACCCTCTTCTTCGGGGCCGCTTCGGGCATCTTCGTGGCCACGCTGAACAACTACCTCGCAGAGGTCCATCAGCTCGATGCCGTCGCCCGTGGCTGGCTCGAGCTTCCGCGGGAGCTTCCCGGCTTTCTGATCATGTTCATCACCGGGGCGATGCTGACCCTCTTCCGCGAGACCCAGATGGCGGCTGTGGCGATGCTCCTGACCGCGCTTGGCGCGCTCGGCCTCGGCTACCTCGCACCCACGCACGCGGCCCTCGTGATCTTCATCATCATCTGGTCGGCCGGCGACCACATCATCTTCGCGGTCGAGGGTCCGATCGGGCTCAAGCTCGCCGCCGACGGCAAGGAGGGGAGGCGCCTCGGACAGTTCGGCGGGGCCCGCAACCTCGGCACCATTCTCGGGGTCGGCTCGGTCTTCATCCTCGCTCGTTCGTTCGGCGACCGATTCTCTCTCTTCTATTTGATCGCCGCCGCCTGCGCCCTCATCGCCGGTGTCCTGTATGCCCGTCTCAGGGTGGGTCGAGGAGACGGCCGTTCGCGGCGGCTGGTGTTCAAAAAGAAATACGGTCTCTTCTACGCCATCTCCGCCCTCTTCGGTATCCGCAAGCAGATCTTCCTGGTATTCGGCGCCTGGGTGCTGGTCGAGATCCACGGAGTACCGGTGAGCACCATGGCTCTCCTCTACTTCATCGCCGCCACCCTCGGCGTCATCATGCGTCCACTGTTGGGCGAGGTGATCGACTGGCTCGGCGAGCGGACGGTGCTCGCCGTGGACGAGCTCCTGCTCCTGGGAGTCTGCCTGACCTATGCCTTCGCGGGGGATCTCCTGTCCGGAAGGGCGGTGCTCTTCGCCCTGTACGCCGCCTATATCCTGGACATCACCCTCTTTGCCCTGCGGATCGCCCGCACCACCTATCTCAAGAAGATCGCCGACGATCCCGCCGACATCACTCCCACCATCTCGATGGGCATCACCATCGACCACGCGGTCGCGATGACCCTGCCCATCCTCTCGGGCTACATCTGGGAGGCCTACGGTTTCCAGTGGGTCTTTATCCTCGCCGGCGCTTTCGCGGTGATCGGTTTCTTCGTCTGCCTGCAGATCCGGACGCCGGAACGGCCTTAACCGGTTCCCCTCGCCGATCCGGAACCGAGGTACAGGGTGCAGGGTGCAGGGTACAGGGCGCACAGACCACCTGAGCCCTGAACCCTGTGCCCTGAACCCTGTGCCCTGAACCCTGTGCCCCTCCTCACCATATCCACGAGTAGCCGAGCTTG
>JAIVTZ010000195.1:0-6583 GCA_049188105.1 Deltaproteobacteria bacterium
CCGGATGCCGGATGCGACGAAATCGTAAACTCACCCGTCTCGATGTCAAGGGGTGAGTGGGTCGATCTGGTATCCGGTATCTGAAATCTGGTATCTGGTATCCGGTATCTGGTATCCGGGTGGGCGGGCGGGCACGGAGACGGAAACGGGCACGGGGCGCGGCTGTTGCCGCGCCCCGCGTTGGTTTTTGGCCGCTCGTCTCGCGCTACCTGGTCAACAACTTGATCGCGCCGCTGAAGCTCTCGAGGGAGATGCGCGGGCCTCCCGGACCGGTGTTGAAGCTCAGCTCCTTGCCGGGGGTGTACTTGCTCGTCCGCTGCGGCTCGGGTCCGATCTCGTTGGTGATAGCTCCCGAGAAGGTGCTCACATCATACGAAGCGACGGCGCCCGCATCCACCAGCAGGGTGATGGTCCCACTCATGGTCTCCATGTCGACATCACCGGCGGGCCCCGGCACCGCGCTGCAGGTGATGTTTCCCGACACGGTCCCCATGGAGGCATCGCCGAGAGTCCCACCGTTGATGACGATGTCTCCGCTGACGTTCTCCGCATCGATGTCGCCCATCACGGAACCGATCTCGATGCGGCCGCTCACCGCCTCCACGTCCGACCCGGAGGGCGCAGTCTCCACGTCGACCGACCCGCTCACGTTCTCGATATCGAGACTCGCGGGCAACCCGCGGATCTGTATCGCCCCGCTCACTGTTTCGAGGTCGAGACCACCTCTCACGCCCGACACCGAGATCGATGCGCTCACGGTTTCGACGCTCAGAGGTGAGTCCGCCGGCATCCGGATCGTGAGGTCGGTGGATCGGGTCTGTTTGCCGTGGTAGTCCTCGTCGAACTCGACCTCGAGGTAGACGTCGCCGTCCTCGTCGACGTCAATATCGAGCCGCTCGACGCCGTCGCCGAGCGTCCCGGTCACCTCCAGCATCCCGCCGTCCCACCCCTCAATCGTCAGCGACCCGGCAAGATTCTCCACCGAGATCTCCGAGCCCGGCGCGACCGGGATGGTCTCGTTGACCGATTGGCTCGCCCACGCAGCGCCAGCCGCCGCGCAGATCAGAATCAGCATGTTCACCGTTTTGTTCATCGAGTCTCGCATTGTGTCCTCCATTCCCGGCATACCGGGGGTTCGATTTTTCACGCCTCGGCGGGCAGCCGCACCGCCATCTCCAGGAAATTGATCTGCCGCCGGTACGCGGCGGCCAGCTGCTTCATCAGAAACTGGTTGCCTGGTTCCTCGCCGAGCGCCTGGGCGATCTTCCCCATCGCATCGTCGATCACCTTCAGGTTCGCCATCAACACCTCGAGGGTTTCCGGCGACAGGTCGTCGCGCCGCGCCTCCAAAGCACCGAGAAGCTCGCTACGGGTCACGAGGTAGTCGTCCACACCGAGTCCCTCGAACGAGGCGAGAACGATCTCCGATGGACCGGTTTCGACAACCTGCCGGTTTTCAACGGTGGTCCCGATCTGGCTCCGACCCACCATGTATGCGGTCACCACGGATCCGGCGAGCAGGGCAACCGCGGCAGCCGCCATCAACGCCCGCCGGACGAATCGGCCCCGCACCACCGTTTCGGCCGCGATTCTTGTCGCGATCTCCGGCCACAGATCCCGCGGCGGGTCGAGAGATCGCGGCAACCGGGCGGCGCGCCGACGCAGGTCTTTGACGGCGTCCGCCTCCTCGGCACACGCGGGGCACTCGGCGATATGATTGCGGAGCGCCTCCTCATCTTCGGGACGGAGGCGACCATCCAGGTACCCGTCGATACGACTGACGACTTCAGAGCAGTTCATGAGGTCAACGCCTTTCGCAACAGCTTTCGAGCACGGTGGAGCTGAGCCTTCGAGGTGCCCACCGCGATCCCCATCAAACGGGAAATCTCCCGGTGGCGGAAACCCTCCACGTCGTGGAGGACGAAGACCGTTCGCGCACCGTCCGGAAGCGAGGAAATCGCACGTTCGAGGTCTATCGACTCCGCCGTCCTGGCCTCGCGAACCGCAACATCACGCGGGAGATTGTCCCCCACCGCGCTCACCCGGGTCTCGCGCCGGGCCGTGCTGCGGCGGTGGCCGAGCACCACGTTGACCGTGACCCGGTGAAGCCAGGTAGAAAAGGCGCTCGCGCCCCGGAACGAGCCCAGCTTCTGCCACGCGCGCACAAAGGCCTCCTGGGCCAGCTCTTCGGCAAGGGTCGGGTCGCCCGCCATCCGCAGACAGAGCGCGTAGACCCTGCCAACGTTGACCCGGTAGAGCTCCTCGAAGGCCTCGACGTCGCCGGCGGCGGCACGCCCCACCAGGCCGCTTCCGCCAAGGTCGGGGCTATCCACCGCAGTCATGACGACCACAGACGGCGCCGCGGCGGTCGGGGAGGTCGTAATCGTTTCCACATCTTTTAAGATGCCGGTGCCGGCACAAAGGTTGTACCGACGATGATCGTCGGATGCAAGCTTTCCTCGGGAATCTCCCGACCGTCTTCGAGGTTGCGAACAGGGAGCACAGATGGTTGATTCGGAGGTAACGACGCGTGGTGTGGTTGTGGCGGTGCGATCGAGCTACGTGCCCGAGCGTTCGCAGCCGGCGCAGAGTCGCTGGTTCTTCTCGTATCGGATCCGAATCTTCAATCGGGGATCGATTCCGGTGCAGCTCCTCAACCGACACTGGATCATCACTGACGCACACGGCCGCATCGAGGAGGTACGGGGACCCGGCGTCGTCGGCGAGCAGCCGCGTCTGGCGCCCGGCGAGTCTTTCGAGTACACCTCATTCTGCCCGCTCGCCACGCCTTTCGGCACGATGGAGGGCAGCTACGAGATGGTGACCGAAGACGGCGAACGGTTCTGGGCAAAGATCGGGCGCTTCACCCTCTCGGAACCGCTGGCGGTGAACTAGCCCGCATATCTCAACTGGTTTCGTGACGCCCGGGGGTCGAGCAGCCGGAGTCACGGTGCCTCCCCGGTCAGGCCACGTAGCTCCAACGCCCGGTGGATGAGGTCCGCTGCGGCGTCGATACCGAGCCGGGCGGTGTCGATGACCAGATCGTAATGGTGCGGGTCCGCAGCCTTGGTGTGATAGTGGCGTCGAACGAAGTCCGCACGGCCGGCGTCTACCTCGTCAAGTCGGTCACCGGCAGCACGCAAATCCAGACCCTCACGATCGGCCAGGGCCGCAACCCGCAACCCGCGCGGCGCAACTATCCGCACTCGAAGACCGAACTCAGGGGGCAGTACGAGGTTCGCCGCACGCCCGACAATGACGACGGGGCCGTCGCATACGGCCAAAACGATGCTGCGGCTCAGCATGGACACGTAGGAGCCCTGGAGAACGAGGCGCGAGTTGAACAGGTTGAGCAGGGTCTCTGAGAACCAGTCGACATGGGTCTCGTCCATGAGCTCGAGAAGCCGGGGTTCGAGCTCGAGCTGATGTGCCAGATCCTGCACGAGCTCGCGACCGAGCACCCTCCAGCCCAGCCGCTCCCCCACCCTGCGGGCCACCTCCGCCCCACCCGACTCCGCTTCCCGAGACACGGTGAGGTACGGACCCAACGCCGGTTCACGGGGCGGCTCGTCCAAAGCTGCGCGCTCGAGCAGATGCCGGAGACGCATCCGAAACTCCGCCGGCACGGTCGCCACATCGCCCGATCGGCGCTCTTCCAGTGTCCGGACCATCTCTCCTCCCCAATCATCAATGTAGGGCCCGTCATGACCGTCCGCCACACCTCGCCGGCACGGTCGTCGTGTTGCCGGCATTGATCCAGCGGATGGGAGCGCCACGCCGCTCCATGAAGTTCCCCCGCATCGGGTTCCAGGGGGAGGGATTCCGCATACTTTCCTGCTCGGTCATGTACAATGACGCCAGCGAATTCGACGAAGCCAAGCAGGAGGAGGACCTTGGGGAGCCGTGTCGGATCGCCACAGCTCACTCGTCTCGTATGTCCTCAGCTCATCTTGGCGAGGTACTGAAGCGCTCCGAGTGGAGCAGCGGTGAAACGGAGGACCGATGATCGGTAGGACGATCTCGCACTACCGCATCCTCGAACGCCTCGGCGGGGGGGGCATGGGGGTCGTCTACCGAGCCCAGGACACTCGCCTCGACCGCACCGTCGCCCTCAAATTTCTGCCCCTCGAGTGGAGCCAGGAACCGATTCTTCGCGAACGCTTCTCGCGCGAGGCCCGCGCGGCCTCGGGTCTCGACCACCCCCACATCTGCACGATTTTCGATGTCGGAGAGTCGCCCGAGGGGCAGCTCTTCATCGCCATGGCCTACTGTCCCGGCGAGACCCTCAAACAGCGGATCCAGCACGGCCCGATGCCGGTCGACGAGGCGGCTGGCTTTGCCGTCCAGATCGCCGAGGCGCTGGAGGCCGCCCACGAGGCCGGTATCGTCCACCGCGACATCAAACCGGCCAACATCCTCATCACCGACCGCGACCAGTTAAAGATCGTCGATTTCGGTCTCGCCAAGCTCGCCGGCGAGGCCGCGGTCACTCGGCAAGGCTCGGTGATCGGCACCCCGGCCTATATGTCGCCGGAGCAGGCAAACGGCGAGGAGGTGGATTCACGCAGCGATGTGTGGGCCCTCGGCGCCGTGCTCTACGAGATGCTGGCGGGACGCCGCGCCTTCGCCGCGGATCATGAGCGGGCGATCCTCCTCGCCATCACAACCAAAGACCCGACACCCGTCGAGAGCAGACGCCCCGAGGTTTCGGCGGAGCTGGTCCGGATCGTCCGTCGCTGTCTCAAACGCAACCCCGCGAAGCGCTACCAGAGCGCGAGCGAGGTGCTCGCCGATCTCAGGCGGTTCCGTGGCGAGTCGACCCCGACCGAGATCGTCACCCAATCGCTGCCCTCGGCCTCAGGTCTGCGCCGCGGTTGGCTGGTCAAACATCGCGTGCTGCCGGCAGCGGCGGCAATCGTGGCGGTGGCACTGGTGGCAACCTTCTACCCCACCATCATTCGCTCGAAGACCCACCACCTGCTGGTCCTGCCGTTCAACTGTCTGGGGGCGGACGCCAAGGCCGAGCTCCTGTGCAGCGGTCTCCTCGAGACCGTCACCGCGAATCTGGCGGAGCTCCGACGTTTCCGTTCATCTCTGTCCGTGGTGCCGGCGTCCGAGGTGCGAGGCCAGGGCGTCAATAGCGCAGACATCGCCCGCCGGGTCTTCGGCGTCGACCTGGTGGTCTCCGGTTCCGTCCTGCGTGAGAATGGCAACATTCGCATTCCGATCGAGCTGATCGACGCGAGCCGGCTGCGGCAGATTCGCTCTCACACCATCACCACCGAACAAACCGCCGACTTCGTTCTCCAGGACCGGGTCATCGCAGCCATCGAAGAAATGCTCGACGTCGAGCTCGGCGCCGCGGAGCGGCAGGCGATGATGGTCGGCGGCACCCGCAACGCCGAGGCAGCGGGGCTCTTCCTCGAGGCCCGGGGTCACGCCAGCAAAAAGCCCACCGAAGTCCAGCTCACTGAGGCCATGACCCTCTATCGGCAGGCCCTCGAGATCGATCCCGAATACGCGGAAGCAATGGTCCAGCTCGCCGACGCCAGCCGGCAACGATTCGAGGTCACCAAAGACTCCATCTGGCTCGAGCACGGGGCGGATTACGCCCGGCGCGCGATCGACGTCGCACCCGATCTGCCGGCCGCCCACCTCGCCGCAGGCCGCTTTGCCCTCGACACCGGCTCTCACCAGGCCGCCGTCGAGCACCTGAAGCGGACCCTCGCCCTCGACCCCCTGAACATCCACGCCTACGTGTATCTCGCCGACGCCTATCAGGCGACCGGGGATTCCGAGCAGGCGGAGGAGACCCTGGAGCGGGCGGTCCGGACCGGACCCCAAGAATGGGGAACGTACCAGGAGCTCGGACGGCTGTACTTCGAGCGCGGCGAGTGGGAGCGTGCCGCGGGCTACTTCCGCCGCGTCGTCGAGCTGTTGCCGGACTCGAGCATCGGCTACACCTCTCTCGGAGGCTGTCAGCTCTACCTCGGCGACGTGGAGGCGGCGCGCGAGAACCTCGTACGGGCGGTGGAGATCGGCTCCGGCTACTGGGCCCTCTCCAACCTCGCGACCCTCGAGTACTGGGAGGGCAATTACCAGCGTGCCGCCGACCTCTACATCCAGGCTCTCGAGATGGATGAAAGCGATTATCAGTTGTGGAACAACGTCGGCGAGGCCCTGAGGCAACTGGTCATTCCCGACCTCGAGGGTGCGCTCGCGGCCTACCGACGTGCTGCGGAGTTGGTCACCGCGGATCTCGAGAGGACGCCCGACGACGTCAAGCTGCTGATCGACCTGGCCTCCTACCGCGTGCAGCTCGGCGACGAGGCCGCGGCGCGTGATCTCCTCACCCGCATCCTCACCCTCGACATCACAAGCTCCAGACATATGTTCGACCTCGCCGCTTTGTACGAGGAGCTCGGTGAGCGTGGGGAGGCCGTCGAGTGGCTCGGTCGTGCACTCGAGGCCGGCTACCCCCTCCAGATGATCGAGAGCTACGACGTCTTTGCGGAGCTGCAGATGGACCCTCGTTTCCGGGAGATGGCGGCGAAGTTCAGCTTTTCTGTGGATGAAACGGTCA
>JAIVTZ010000196.1:0-6573 GCA_049188105.1 Deltaproteobacteria bacterium
TGGACATCTTCAACGTCTTCAACAACCAGACCGAGACCGGGCGCGATATCAGGTACACCAATGCCGACGACGTGTACGAGGTCAACGATTGGGATACCAATATTCCACCGCCGCCAATCGAGCCTGGTAACACCGGCGGCCGTCCGCCGACCAGCGACGGCTGGAACACCACCAACGCGTGGACCCAGCCGATGACGGTTCGTCTTGGTGTGCGTTTGTCCTTCTAAATCACTCAGGTAGGGTTTTTCCCAACCGTTTCAGGAGGGCCTTCGGGCCCTCCTTTTTTTGCCGGCCGCAGGCCGAGACTCCGCCTCGGCGGCTCGCTCTTCCATGGCGTCGCCCAATCCTCGAAAACCCCAATATTGAGAACCCTTCGCCGTCCTCGTCTACAACCCGGTGAGAAGAGCGGGCTGATTTCCTTCGCGCCATCCGATTTTCCGGACGCCGCGAACGGCATGCCGTACGGAAGCTGTGATCAAGCATTTTTGAGAACTCGTTCAAATATCGAATATTCCCAATTCAGGAAGACGTTGATACTGCGACCAGGAATTCTTACTGAAAATTGGCAAGTAGTTTGCATCGGTCTTCGTCGTTCGCCAGCAGAGCATCCAACGAAGGGCAAGCGACCGGAGCTCGAAAGGAGGGATTCCCACGGAAATGTCGCGTCCTCGCCGGTTGACGACAGGGAGTTCGTCGCGCGAACAAAAAAGAAGAAAGAAATAGAGGAGAAAAGGTATGAAGTTTTCGGGAAAGATCTTAGTTGCGTTCCTGGCCTGCACCCTGGCCGCCGGCGTCCTGATGGCGCAGTCGACCCGTGGTGACATCCAGGGCCGCGTGGCAGACGACCAGGGAGCGGCGCTGCCTGGTGTCACCGTGACCATCGCTTCCGATGCGCTCATCGGCGCGCAGAGCACGGTCTCGGACAGCAAGGGCATGTACAAGTTTCTCGTGTTGCCCCCCGGCGCCTACACCGTGACCTACAGCCTGTCGGGTTTCCAGACCCGTTCGCAGGAGAACATGGCAGTCAAGATCAATTCGACCACCCGCATCGACGTGATCATGACCTCGGCCTTCACCGACGAGGTCGTGGTGACCTCCGAGTCGCCGCTGGTGGACACCACCAACACCACCGTCGGGCTCGACCTCAGCCAGGAATTCTACGCTAGCCTGCCGGTCCTCCGTGACTACACGTCGGTCGCCCGCGTCACTCCGGGCGCCCAGGCGGACGCCTCGGGACAGACCTTCTACGGCTCCACCGGCGCCGAGAACGCCTACTACATCGACGGCGCCAACACCACCGGCGTCGAGCTCGGACAGCAGGGCACCCGGCTCAACTTCGAGTTCATCGACGAGGTGCAGGTCAAGACCGGTTCCTACTCGGCCGAGTACGGCCGCGCCACCGGTTCGGTGATCAACGTGATCACCAAGTCCGGCGGCAACGAGTTCCACGGCGATGTCTTCGGTTATTACGACTCGCCCAGCACGCAGGCCAGCCTCAAAGGCGACGCGGTGCGGGGCCCGGTCACGGCCACGAGCGTGCGCAAGGACTTCACCCGCTCCGACTTCGGCGTCGACCTCGGCGGCTACATCGTCAAGGACCGTCTGTGGTTCTTTGCGGCCTACAACCGGGTCGACAACGAGAATCAGCAAGAGGTGACGCAGGACTTCTCGGCCATCATCGACGGCGCACCCTCTGCTGGTGACGAGTTCACGGCCACCACCGACTCCGACCTCTACGCCGGCAAGCTGACCTGGCGGATGGCGGCCAACCACTCGCTGTCGGGTTCGTTCTTCGCCGACCCGACCACCAATGACGGCATCCTTGCCGGTGCGTCGTTCGCCTCCACCCCGCTCCACTTCGTGGGCACGAACGAAACCGGCGGCAACAACTGGTCGGTCAATTACGATGGCATCTTCGGCCAGAACGTGGTCATCAGCGCCCGCGCCGCGCAGCACAACGAGGAGGATCTGACCGGCGGTCCCGGCGCCGTGGTCGAGGGCTACATCGACTTCACCGACCCGATCGGTGACGGCACCACGGTCTGGGGCTGGGGCGCCGACGGCAATGCCACTGCCAACGAGTCCGGTTTCGGCTTCTTCCAGAACCAGCCCGATCTGAGGCGCGACCAGTACAACGCCGATCTGTCGTGGTTTGTCGGCAACTTCATCGGCTCGCACGAGTTCAAGATCGGCTACGAGTTCGAGGACATCAGCGGCCTCAACGACAACTGGAACGGCGGCAACGGCCAGCGGATCTACCGCTTCACCTGTACCCAATCCGACACCCGCGACTGCCAGGGTCAGCCCTACTACTTCCGCCACCGCATCTATCTGACATCCGCCGATCTCGACCCGGAGACGCTCACGACCGCCGACATCCAGGCGCCGCTCTCGGTCGGCGTCAAGGCCGAGAACCAGGCCATCTACATCCAGGACACCTGGCAGGTCGCCAACAACCTGTCGCTCGCCCTCGGCGTGCGCTTCGGCGAGCAGAAGCTCTTCAACAACGAAGGCGGGGTCTCGGCCAATATCGACGACAACGTCGCGCCTCGCCTCGGCTTCGTGTGGGATTTCCTCGGCAACGGCAAGTCCAAGATCTTCGGCCACTGGGGCAAATTCTACGAGACCATCCCGATGGACATCGTGATCCGCTCCTTCGGTGGCGAGATCTCGATCTTCAGCTATAACCTGTCGGACAGCCCCGACGACGTCGCGGCGGATCTCAGTGTCCGCCCGACCCGCATTCTCGGTGGCGGCATCTCGCGTGTCGACCCGGCCACCAAGGGCCAGTACCTCGAGGAGACCATTCTCGGTGTCGAGTGGGAGTTTGCGCCCAACTGGGCGGCGGGCTTCAAGTACATCCAGCGTGACCTCAAGAGGGTGATCGAGGATGCGCTGGCGGCAGACGGTGATTACTTCATCGGCAACCCGGGCTTCGGCTCGATGACCGACACCTACGACATCGGCTACGCCTACGGCTACAACAGTGACGTCTGCGGTACTCCCGAGACCTGCCCGAACTTCCACGACATCCCGACCCCGACGCGCGAGTTCGCGGGTTACGAGTTCACCCTGCAGAAGCGCTTCTCGGACAACTTCCAGTTCATCACCTCGTTCCTGTTCTCGGACCTCACGGGCAACTACGACGGTCTCTTCCAGGCCTCGACCGGCCAGATCGACCCGAACCTCAACTCGGCCTTCGACTACGCCGACTTCCAGGTCAACAACACCGGCGACCTGTCCAACGACATCCCCTTCCAGTGGAAGGTCGACGGCATCTACCGCTTCGACTTCGGGCTCTCGACGGGTCTTTCGGCCTTCTACACCGACGGCACGCCGATCACCGCCATGTTGTACTCCAACGCGTACAACAACTGGGAGTACTATGGGTCGGAGCGCGGCGCCTTCGGTCGTTCGGACTCGTACTGGGAGGCCGACATCCACCTCGGTTACCCGCTCAAGCTCGGTTCTAATCTCGAGCTCAACCTCCTGATGGACATCTTCAACATCTTCAACAACCAGAACGAGAGTCGGCGCGACATCAGGTACACCAACGCCGACGTCTCCTACGATGTCATCGACTGGTCGACCGGCGAGAGTCTCCCGCCGATCACACCAAATTCCGTCGCTCGGCCGCCGACCAGCGACGGCTGGAACACCACCAACCGGTGGACCCAGCCGACGACGGTTCGTCTCGGCGTGCGTCTGTCTTTCTAATTTAACCGGTGGGGTTTTCCCCAACCGTTCCAGGAGGGCCTTCGGGCCCTCCTTTTTTTCGGCTGTGAGCTGGTGAAATGCATGAGGTAGAATGCAGGCCGTGAAAAAACCCGGTTTCATTCTCATTGCCGGCGCCCTCCTGGTGGCCGTCGGCCTGCTGTGGGCGACCGTGACCTGGGTGCCCTCCGACGGCGCGGTGCAGGTATGGACGGCCGAGACCGGTTTCCTGCGTGTGTCGGCTCGGGGGTTCGCCGTCGTACCGCGGTGGTCGGGCGAGCGATCCGGGGCGCGGACCCTCGTCGCCGAGGTGCGGGCGACCACCAGTGACGGCGCCAAGGTCGATGTGACGGTATCGCTTCGACCTCCGGTCGGAGTGTGGCGGCTGCAGCCGGCGAAGACCGCGAGGGAGGGGTTCCGCCGCGGCGTTGCCGATCCGGTGCGCGATCGCCTCGGTGAGCTGCCGTTGCGATGTGTGGTGCAGGGATCCGTACGCTCGGCCGAATGTCCCACCGACCCGGCGTTGGACCTCAGGAGAGTGGTGGCGATGGACCTCGAGGTCCCCGAGGGTGCGGTCGAGGTTGTGCTCGAGCCGGAACCGGAGTCGGTGCGGGCCGGAATCCTCGCGGGCATCGCCGAGAACCTCGAGATCCCGCGCCACAAGGTCCTGGTGCTCGGCCCCGACGGTCTCGACTGGGACCTGGTTCTCCCCTGGGTGCGGGCCGGACGTTTACCCAACCTCAAAAGACTGATGGACGCCGGGACCTGGGGTGTCATGGAGACCATCGTGCCCATGCTCTCGCCCCTCATCTGGACGACCATGGCGACCGGGGTGGCGCCCGACGTTCACGGGGTGCTCGATTTCGTGGAGAAGGACCCGATCTCCGGGCAGATGGTGCCGGTGACCGGGCGCAGCCGCAAGGTGCCGGCGATCTGGAATCTCGCGTCGGCCCTCGGCCTCGAGGTCGGCGTGGTCGGGTGGTGGGCGACGTGGCCGGCGGAGCGGGTGAATGGGACCATGGTCTCTGACCGTCTGTACTACACCCTGCAGCAGGGGATCCCCAAGGAGCTCTTTCACTCCGACCCGCCGGATCTGATCTTCCCGCCCGAGCGCACCGCCGAGTTCACCGAGCTGCGCGACCGCGCTGTGGCCGAGACCGACTGGCGGGCCGTGGCTCACTTCATCAACGTCCCGGAAGAGGTCTTCGATCGCGCGGTGGCTGAAAACCTCGGTATGGAGGACCCGGTCGACGGTATGCGGCGCATCGTCAGCGCGACCCGCACCTACATGGGCTCGGGGATGGTGCTGGCGGCCGAGAAGCCGGATCTCCTGATGGTCTACCTCGAGGGGACCGACACCATCGGCCATCTCCTCGCGCCCTATATGCCGCCGCCGACCCTCGATGTCGATCCCGGGGCGGCTACGGTCTACGCGGCCGCGGTGCCGAAGTACTTCGAGATCTTCGATCGCTGGATCGGCCGCTATCTCGAGGCCTGTCCGCTCGACGAGTATGTCGTCATCTTGGTCTCCGACCACGGCTTCAAGTGGGGCCGGGAGCGGCCGCGCGGCCTGTCGGGCACCGCTGGGCCAACGGCGCCCCTGTGGCACGCCGAGGACGCGGTCTTCGTGATCGCCGGGCCCGGAGTGGAACGGCGTGGGCGGGTGGAGACACGGGCTTCCGTCTTTGACATCGCACCGACCATCGCGGCCCTTCTCGGCATCCCGCCGGGTCCATCCTGGCGCACCTCGGTTCTGCCCGGGTCGCCGCCGGCCACCGTCGAGCCTGTCGAATGGGCTGCGCTCGTGCCTCCGGCGTCATACCGTCTGGGCGGTGGCGGCGCGGCGCCGGCGGACCCGGAGTTCATCGCCAAGCTCAAGGCTCTCGGTTATATCGGTGAGGACGGTGTGAGTGCCGGCCGGGCCGCGGTTTCTGAAACCGCCGTAGCGCCGTCGCAACCGGACATCCCGCCGTCACCGACGCCGCAGCCGGCGACCGTGACCCGCGGCCAGATCAACAACCTCGCGGTGATCAAGATCAACCAGAAGAAGTACGACGAGGCGGAGCGGCTGCTGCGGCAAGCCATCGCCATGAGCCCGCAGTACGCCTCACCGCATTTCAATCTCCGCCGAATTTTCATGGAGACAAAGCAGTACGACCGTGCCGATGAGGAGCTGTGGATCGCCATCGACAAGGGACTCCGTGACCCCGAGCGGACCCTCGACCGGGCGGCGGCGGACTACGAGTCGATGAGGGAGCCCGATCGCGCCGACGCCATCTTGGTGCGCGCGATCCAACGCTTCCCCGAGCACGAGCCCTACTATGTCCATCTGATGGTGGTCCGGGTGCGTGAGGGCCGTTTCACCGAAGCCCTGCCGATCGGGGCGGTGGCGACCGAGAAGTTCCCGGAGAGCGGGCCCGTACATGCCTTCTATGGGCTTGCTGCGGCCAGCGCGGGTCAGGTGACGATCGCCCGGCGCGAGCTCGAGCTCTCGCTCGCCATCAATCCTGAGCAGCCAATGCTACGGCAAGCGCTGGAGCAGCTAGGAGCTCGGAGCAGCGATTAGGTATTAGGTATTAGCTCATCTTTCCTTGCCGCTGGTGGTGATGAGGTTATTGGCTGTTGGGGCGGTAGTGTGTTGCCGTCGGCAGGTCGAGGAGATCTATTTGAGAGATTTCAAGGAGCTGACGGTGGGGCGGAAGGCACACGAGCTCGTGCTCGATATCTACCGGCATACTGGGGAGTTTCCAGCCGAAGAACGATTTGGACTGACCGCTCACCTCCGAAAGACCGCCACATCCATCGGATCGAACATTGCGGAAGGTTGCGGACGTGACAGCGATCGGGAGATGGCCAGGT
>JAIVTZ010000197.1:0-6504 GCA_049188105.1 Deltaproteobacteria bacterium
CTCGGCGTATGAGCAGGTCCTCGACCAGTTAGGCGCGGCAACGGCGGTAGCCGACGAGATTATCCAATTCAGTTTGCGGCGTCGGCTCACGACGCTTGCCGATGATGCGCGCCAGCGGCTTGCGTTATTCAACGCTTCGGACTTGGAATTCGATGGATATATGGTGCTCGCGCCCTGGACCGAAGAGGCATGGGGAGAGCGCTGGCAAATCCTGGACGAGGCGGGCGCTCAGCCGAAGTGCGAGCGCCATGTCGTCGCGGTCGATCTTGACGGCGACTGGGAGACGGCGCTCCGCCACCTGCTCGAGATCTTCCGGATCTACCCGGACGGCCCGATCCCCGGTGTCCGGCGCGAGGACGTGATCGCCCAGACCGCCCTCGCCGGCGCCAAGCGCGGCGACCGGTTGCTCGTCCTGGAGATGAAGGCCCGGGCGGCCCGGCTCCCCGCCGACGTCACGGTCTTCGACCCCGAGGCCACGTGGATAGTGGATCCGAAGGCCTTCCTGTCCAAGAGCCGCAACACGCCCTTCGCGGGCATGCGCCTCAAGGGCTGGCCGGCCGCCACCATCGTAGGAGGCAATATCGTCTGGCAAGCCAAATAGAAATTAGGAATGAGGAATTAGGAATGAGGAATTCCTACCCGTCCTCCACCAAGGCCGGATGGGCGGCATTCCTAATTCCTAACTCCTAATTCAACGTTGTGCTATTCTTCCGCTCCCGTGCAGCAGATGTGCGGAGCATTCCCCTGCGAGGCCTGCCATGATCGAGGAGTCCAACGATATCAACGAGTTCGAGCAAGCTCTCCGTGAGAGCTTCGAAGCCGAAGAGCTCAAGCCTGGCGATGTGATCAAGGGCGTGATCGTCGCCGTTCACGGCGACGTGGCGCTGGTGGATGTGTCCGGCAAATCGGAGGCCGTCCTCGAACGCGCCGAGCTCGACGACCTTGGAACCGGCGATCCGGTCGAGGTGGTCGTGGTGTCGGCCGGCGAGGAGATCAGGGTCTCCCGCCGGATGGCCCTCGAGGCCAAGCTCAAGGAGAGGCTCAACCAAGCGGTAGCCTCGGGCGAGCCTGTCGAGGGCAAGGTGATGGGTCGTCGCAAGGGTGGATTTGACGTCACTGTCTCCGGGGTGCGTGGCTTCTGCCCCATGTCCCTCATCTCCGATGTGCGGGCGGACGATCTCGACAGCCACCTCGGCCAGACCTACAACTTCAAAGTCCTCGAGTACGAATCCGACGGTCATCGGCTGGTCGTTTCGCGGGCAGCCCTCCTGCGTGAAGAGAAGGAACACCTTCGCGAAGAAACCTGGTCCACTCTGGAGCTCGGCGCGGAGGTCGAGGGCCGTGTGCGGTCTCTGACCGACTTCGGCGCATTTGTTGATCTCGGTGGCGTTGACGGTCTCGTCCACGTGACCGAAATTGCCTACCACCGGATCGGCCACCCGCGCGATGTGCTGCAGGTAGATCAGGATGTTCGGGTCAAGGTGCTCGATCTCGATCGCGAAAAGGACCGCATTTCCCTCAGTATCAAGGCACTCGAGAAGGATCCATGGGACGGCGTCGAGGAGCGTTTCCCAGTGAAAGGTTCCTTCGAGGGCACGGTGGTGCGCAAGGCGGACTTCGGCGTCTTCGTGGAGTTGGCGCCCGGATTGGACGGGCTCTTGCACGTCAGTCAGCTGCCCCCGACCATGGAACGCGACGCACCGGAGTTGGAAGTGGGACGGACGATCACCGGTTGGATCCGGGAGATCGACGTCGGAAACAGGCGGGTCGCTCTCACCCTCCGACTGATACCGGACCACGACCCCTGGGAGCGTATCGAGATGCGCTACCAGGAGGGCCAGACGGTTGAGGCAACCGTCGAGAACGGCGCCGACTTCGGAGTCTTCGTCGAGCTCGAGCCCGGTCTCAGCGGTCTGATCCCGATCTCCGAGCTGGGGCTCGAGAGGGACGCCGATCCCCGGGAGGCGTTCGCTCCGGGAGAGAAAATCCAGCTCAAGGTGATGACCATCGACCCCAACCGCCGCCGGGTCAGCCTGTCGGTGCGTGCCGCCAAGCGCGACCTCGAGCGGCAGGAGTACAGCGATCACATGGGTTCCGAGAGCGATGCCGCACCGGCGGTCACCGGCTTCGGAGCCCAGTTGGCGGCAGCTCTCGACAAGACCGTCAAGGTGGCCGCGAAGAAGAAAGCGGTGGCGAAAAAGGCGCCTGCGAAGAAGAAGGCCGTCGCGGAAGAAAAACCAGTCAAGAAGGCCGCGGCCAAAAAGGCGCCGGCAAAAAAGAAGGCTACGGCCGCGAAAAAACCTGCCGCGAAGAAGACGGCCGCGAAGAAAGCCCCAGCCAAAAAGACTTCGGCGAAGAAACCGGCTGCAAAGAAGACTGCCGCCAAGAAACCGGCCACGAAGAAGACCGCGGCGAAAAAACCGGCGACGAAGAAGTAGCCGATCCAGCTGCAAGGGTACAGGGTGCAGGGTTCAGGGCACAGGGTTCAGGGCCCACCAGCCCGATATTCGATGCTGGATCCGCCAGCCCCGCCCCCGTTCTTCACGATCCCGGGCTGCGATTGAATTCCCTCTATTTCAATTCTCGGCCGTGGGATCGTCCGGCACGATGTGTCGGCCTTTGTAGGTGATGCCGACGATCCCACGGCCGAGAATTGAAAATGGAGGCGACGCCCGGATTCGAACCGGGGATCAGGGCTTTGCAGGCCCCTGCCTTAGCCACTTGGCCACGTCGCCTTCGGGAAAAATATCTTAGTGGACCTGTCGTAGAGGGTCAATGTCTGCCTTCTCGCCCAGTCCGTTATTCCAATACATCTGAAAATGAAAGCCCGGCCATCGGCCGGGCGGATTTTCAGATGTATTGGAGCGGGAGACGGGAATTGAACCCGCGACGTCAACCTTGGCAAGGTTGCACTCTACCGCTGAGTTACTCCCGCTCACATCCCCCGATGGGGAGCGTCAATCTAGCAATCGCGGTTGATCGTGTCAACTCTAGCCCGCATTTCTCGCCACCCTCGCGACAAAATCCCGAGAGAAGTGCGGATTTAGTGTTTTTCCTTCATTCCCGCCACCATCCACTTGCGGGCGAGGACGAGTGCCACCGGCGTGATCATCGCGATCATAGCGTAGATGAGCCACATGACCTCGGTGTTGGTCGGCAGGCCGGTCTCAGGTTTCGGGATGTACGTCGCCACGAAGTAGCCCGAGTAGAGCCCGGTGACGAACTTGGTGAGGAACCACGGGAACTGGCCGATGCCCATGTAAAGACCGGTCTTGCCCGGCGGCGCGACCTCGGCGATCCACTGCAGGAACCGTGGCTGCCACATGGCCTCGCCGATCGACATCAGCAAGATGTAAGCGAGAAAGGGAACCAGGTACGGTCCGATGACCAGGAGGAAGGTGGGGAGCGCCATCACAAAGGTGCCGATGATCATCATCGTATAGACGTTGGCGCGAGCCGTCAGCCCGGCGACCAGCGGCGCCAGGATGAAGATCAGGATCGGGTTGAGGTTCGAGAAGAACTCGAAGTAGTTGCTGACCACGGAGCCGCGGAACGCGCGGTCGAGGTAGTAGGGGAGGGTCAGCCAGTTGTGGGCGAACAGGGTCTGGACCGGAATCAGGATGAAGATGAAGAAGGTGAACCGAGAGTCGCGGAACGGGTGGTCCGGGCGCACCCTCAGAAACTCGTAGATCGCGAGCACTACGAGCACACTGGTGACGGCGTAGGTGGCGAGCGGTGCGATGAAGAAACGACCGGTGGCGGCGGCGACCGCAGCGCCGATCGAGACCGCCGCGAGGGAGACGAGGACGATGAACCGAAGGTTGCTGTGCTGCGGCTTGGCAGCGGTGATTTCCTCCTCAGCGGGGTCCTTGCTTTCATCTGCGCCGTTTTCTGCTGCAATCTCTTCCGCCTCCCGCCGAACGCGCTCCACAGCATCAGCATCGGTTGTGCGGGTGAGAATCACCAGGGTCACGAGCAGCGCCAGGACGCACAGCGCGGTGTAGGTCCAGAAGACAGCGGTCAGGCCGTTCGGAGGGAATGTATCTACAAAGCGGTGGCGTATGGCCGGCGACACGAAGCCGGAGAAGAACGCGCCCAGGTTCATGAGACCGTAGACCACCGCATAGCCCATCGCGGCCGTCTTGGGGCCCGTGTACCTTTTGACTCCGGCATAGGCTGCCGGCTGGTACAACCCGTATGCGATCAGCGTGATCAACAGCCCAACGATCATCGTGAAGAACATCGGCGAGCCCAACCCTTGCCCGAGTGGAATGGTCCCGGACAGGGCGATCAGTCCTCTGCCGACGACGAACATTCCAAAGGCGAGGGCGAGGGCCCTGGGGACGCCGATCTTGTCGCTGACGCCGCCCAAAAAGAGCATTGCGAAGGTGATTCCGGCCGTGAAGACCGAGTACACCCATCCCGCCTGAAGATCGCTCAGACCCAGGTTTTCCGAGCAGTACTTGCCGAGAATCGTCAGGATCCCGAAGTAGACGAGTCCCTCGATGACGTATGGGATGTTGACGCCCCAGAGGGCCTTCGGCGCCTTGACAAAGGCCACCAGCGTGGTGCCGAGCTCGTTGAAGGCATCCGCTACGATCTGGCCGACCGTCTTGGTCTCTTCGGTCCGTTCCGCTTCACTCATGTGGTGCTCTCCTCTCAGGCGATTGTTCTCAGGCCGCCCGTGATTCTAGCCGATTCCCCGGAGAACGCTCGGGCGGGGATAAACCCCGCCCCTACGATTCGAGAATCTTCGTAGGGGAGGGGTTTATCCCCTCCCCTTCATAGGCTGACCTCTCCCTGAACCCTTGTGCCGTCCGGAAGCGCAGCTTCATCATCCTCGGTACGGACGACGGCGTTCCCCTCCACCACCACCCCGGCGCCAAAGGAGATATCGCCCTCGACCACGAGGCTCGAGCAGCGGAGGAGTGATGGCGGGCCCGCGGGGAAGCGGCGGTCGAATTCGTCGACCAGCTTGTAGAACCGTTCATCCAGCCGAACAACCGGTGGTGTGGCGCGGTCGGGATGCAGCACGACGCGCGAGTCTTCGGTGAGCTCATACGCGTCCGACCGGACCGCGAGAAGGTCGTTGGTGTTCTTGACCGGCGAGAACCGGTGTCGAGGAACCCGGATCGCGGCGGCTCGCGGGAACAGAGAAATGGCGGTTCCCATTGCGGTCTCGAGCTGAAAGACCGGCGGCGACGAGGGGTCGCGCGGATCGAGGGTCTTGCTGTTGACGATGGTGGGAAGGGGCAAGAATCCTTTGTGCTCGGTGAGCAGCTCCGACAGTGCGGGGAGGTGCAGCCACACGTTGTTGGTGTTGAAGTAGCGGTAGCGGCTCACGTCCTGGAAGGCGGCCTCGGCCTCGGGCGGGCACTGAGCCGACTCACGCAGTGCGAGCCGGCCGTTGCGCAGATGGCAGAGGTGCCCGCCCTTGCGGTCGGCCGCGGTCCGGTCGGCCGCCTCGAGCAGAAAATCGGCCCGTTCGGCAATCATGAAACCGAGGATCGCCGGCTCGAGCACCGCGCCCAGGTTGTCGGCGTTGGAGACGAATGCGTACTCGATGCCGGCATCGAGCAACCGGTCGAGCAGACCGGAGGCTGCGATGGCGGTGTAGAGATCACCGTGGCCGGGCGGGCACCACTCGAGCTCCGGGTCGTCCGGGAATACCGCCGGAACCATCCCGTCGGAGAGGATCTTCGGCACCCTGTTCTGGAGGAATCCGAGCCCCACGTCGTCACTCACGAGATCGGGGTAGGCGGCGAGAGCTCTCTCGGAGTCCGCCGCGGTGCGAAAGCTGTTCATGATCACGAGGGGGATCCTGGATCCGATCTGTTCTCGAAGAGCGAGCACCTGGCGGGCGATGAGATCGAGGAAGCTCAGCCGGCCGCGCACCGGGAGGAGCGATTTGGCGCGGTCGAGGCCCATCGAGGTTCCGAGACCGCCGTTGAGCTTGATGACCACCACTGTGTCGAGCCGGGCCCTGCCGACCTCACGGTATGCCTCGAGGTCCTCGGCATCGGGTAGATTCGGTACGGGACCGATCTCGTCTTCGGCGATGGTCCCTCGGTCGCCGCCACGAAGACGCCGGAGGTGCATGGCGAATGAGGCGATGGCCGGATCCGACAGCCCCTGCGCGCGCATGAGATCGACAAAGGGCTGCAGGAACTCGGATTTCGGTTCTGCGACCGACACAATCATCTCCTCTCGGCGAATAACTGTCATAATAGTAGCGTGAGAGTCAATCGCATGGTTTTCGTGGGCATCCTGATCCTACCGACTGCGTTCCCGGCCGCCGCCAACGGCGCTGTCGAAACCGCCAAGGGGGGCTCTGTGCCGCTCAATCGCAACGAGCTGCGACAGCTCGTCAGCCAGATCAGCCTCGAGCACGGCGTGGATCCCAGGCTTGTCGATGCTCTGGTGCGGGTGGAGTCGAGCTATGACCCCGGAGCGGTCAGCCGGAAAGGGGCCATGGGATTGATGCAGCTGATGCCCGGCACGGCG
>JAIVTZ010000198.1:0-6481 GCA_049188105.1 Deltaproteobacteria bacterium
ATGCGGGTCTTTCTCCGCCACGGCACCGGGGCCAAGAATCTCGTCGACTTGCTGCCCGCGGTCTCTCCGGCCACCCTGGCGCGCTGCGCGCTCTGCACCGACGACCGCCATCCCCACGACCTCCTCGACGAGGGCCACATCGACCACCTCCTGAGGTTGGCGATCAGGCACGGACTCGACCCGGTGGAGGCCATTTGCCTGGCCACCCTGAACGCGGCCGACGCGTTCGGGCTCAGCGACCGCGGCGCGGTGGCGCCGGGCCGTCGCGCGGATCTGGTGGTGTGCTCGGATCTGGAACGCTTTCAGGCCGAGATGGTCTTTGCCGGCGGCCGGATGGTGGCCCGCGACGGAGAGCCGGTTTGCGATTGGCCGGCGGCTGATCCCGGCAAGCGCTCCATGCCGGCGGCGGTGGTCATCGACGTCGACGCCCTCGATTTTCGGGTCCCGGCCACGGGGTCGTCATACAGGATTATCGGCATCGTCCCCGGGCAAATCGTCACCGAGCACCTGGTCGAGGAGCTGCCTGTGCAGAACGGCTCAGCCCTGCCGGACTTGGACCGCGACATCGTCACCCTTGCCGTGGTCGAACGTCATCACGGCAGCGGCAACGTGGGCGTCGGTTTCGTCCGCGGCCTCGGTCTCGGGCGCGGGGCGATCGCCGGCACCGTCGCCCACGATCACCACAATCTGGTTGTCGCAGGCTGTGACGAGACGAGCATGCGCACCGCGGCCGCCGCGGCCGCCACGATGGGCGGCGGTCTGGTTGCCGTCGATGGAGAGCAGGTCCTTGCTCAGCTGCCGTTGCCGGTGGCCGGTCTGATGTCTGATCGGTCGCTGGCCGAGGTCCGCACAAGCCTGGACGATCTGTTGGCCGCAGCCACCCAGCTCGGGTGCACGCACCCGGATCCGTTCATGATCCTCAGCTTCCTCGCCCTCGAGGTCATCCCGGCCCTCAAGCTCACCGACCGGGGTTTGGTCGACGTCGAACGTTTCGAGCTGGTACCGGTCGCGGTTGATTAGTCGTCGTCTTCGCCGCTTCCGATCGTTGCCCGCCTCAACCCTCGCCGCATGATTCCCGGCAGCAGCGCCTGTACCGGGTAGGCGGAGGCGATCCACCTCGGGTAGGTGAGCTCCCGTTTTCCCTTCGCCAGCGCACCGAGGATGGCATCGACCAGCCCCTCGGGCTCGACCATCTGCCTTTTCGCTACCGCCGGCAGCCGCGACAACGCCTCGTCGTCGAAGAAATCCGTCCGGATTGCCCCCGGACACACGGTGAGCACGTGGACGCCGGCGTCCTCGACCTCCATTCCGATCGACCCGGCGAGCCCCACCATGGCGAACTTGGAGGCCACATAGGCCGACTCGTCGGGTGGTGCGATCTTGCCGGCGACCGAGGCGATAAAGACCAGCCACCCACGCCCCCGCTCGACCATGTGCGGCAGCAGCGCCTTGGTGAAGTACAGGGAACCGAGGTAGTTCACCCGCATCATATTCTCCATGTCCTCGAGCTCCCATTCGAGAAAGCTCCGGTGGCGGCCGTAGCCCGCGTTGTTGACGAGCAGATCCACTGAGCCCAGCTCGCCAACCGCAGCCGCGGCCGTAGCCAGCGCCTGCTCCCGGTCGCCCACATCGCACGGCAGCACGAACGCCTCGCCACCGTTGTCCTCGATCTCCACGGCCAACGATCGCAGCTCCTCCTCACGGCGCGCCACCAGCGCGACCCGCGCGCCGTCGCCGGCCAACCGCAGCGCAAGCAGACGCCCAATGCCACTCGAGGCGCCGGTCACCAGAGCGTTGAGTCCGCGGTACGAGGTCAGGCGAGGCATGGTTCCCTCCGACACGGTCACGGTTCTCTGGAAGGATACCGCCGACCGGAAATTCTCACCACGTCGCGGAGCGCGGTGTTGAGATGTCGTAAACCGTACGGGTCAGGAAGATTCGGCATGTGATGGAGCGCCGAAGGCTATGTATATTCCGCCGCTTCGCGGCTGCCGAACTCCGAGCCTGCTCTCCCAAAAACGTCCTGAACGCGAAGCGTTGAGTTTCCTTTGGAGGGGTCGAGCCGGCCGCGGCTCGGGGATCGCATTTCACGGTATCTCGGGTCCACAACGGGGCTCTTCGGTCGCGTAGACCCGTCCGCGCCACTCGGAGCGGATGCCCCTCGAAAACCGGTACGCCGAGTCGACGGTCATCGCCAGATAGAGGGCGCCGATGATGGGTAACAAGAGGGCCCACGCCGGTGAGCGACGATAGTAGAGGAGGGTGGGCATGTAGGTCACCGCGGCGGTGACCCCGGCGACGATCGCGGCCGAACGCGCCATCGGGTCGGGAGCGAACAACCCCGCTACCGGCAGCACGAAGGTCCACAGTAGTGCGAGCACACAGCCCACAAGGAGTGCCGGTGAGTACTGGAGCTGGGTGTAGGCGGTGCGGGCCACCATGTTCCAGATGGATCTCAGCGTGGGGTACCTGCGGTGACTCACGACCGAATGGCTGAGACCGACCCAGGTGCCGTGTCCCGCCGCTTTGACCTTTGCTGCGAGCGCGCAGTCATCGATCAGCTCGTCCTTGAGGGCGGCGAACCCCCCGATCTCGCGCAAGACGCCGGTTTCGACCAGGACAGTGCCACCGGCGGCCGCGGCCACCCGACTCGACGACGAGTTGGCGATGTGGAATGGATAGAGCAGCTTGAAAAAATAGATAAAGGACGGCATCAGCAGCTTTTCCCAAAAGCCGACCATGCTCAGGGTCGCCATCAACGAGACCATCTTCACATTCCGGGCCCGATGGAGCTCGAGCATGCGGCCGACGATGCCGTCAAGGATCTCGATGTCGGCGTCGAGCAGCAGCGTGTATCTGGTGTCAACCTCGGCGAGACCCTGCTCGAGCGCCCACAGCTTGCCGGTCCAGCCGTCGGGCAGAGCCTTCCCTTCGATCACCCGCATCCCGACGGGTCCGCCGGCGCGGGCCGCGCCGGCGGTGTCGTCCACTGACTGGTCGTCGATGAGCACTGTCTCGAGACCGGGGCCCTGGCGTTCGAGCGCGGCGAGGGTCCTGCCGATTCCTCTGGCCTCGTTGCGAGCGGGGATCAGAACCGTGATGTCGCTCAGATCAGTGGGTTGGGAGGAGGGCCCCGATTCCAGCCGCTCGCGGGTGCTCCACGGTCGCCACGGCAGCAGCAGAATAATCAACCACAGCACGGCGCCGGGGACCGTGGCCAGGAGCCAGAGATGCTCGGCTGGATTCAACCCGCCTGCTTTACCGGCAGCTCACGGTCGCTGCGATCCAGATACTCGATCGGCGGGTCGGGCACCATCGGCGCCTCGGTTGCGGGACCGCGACGGGCCACCCGCAATGCCGCCAGAGGATGACGGAGCGTATCGTCGACCGCCGTCCCCTCGTAGCCGCAGTGGGCCATGCAGTTGTCGCACTTGGGATTGCGGCCGGTGCCGTAGCGCTCCCACTCGGTTTCTTCCATCAGCTCGGCGAAGCTCGAGGCGTAGCCCTCCTCGACCAGCAGGTAGCACGGCCGCTGCCAACCGAAGACGTTGTAGGTCGGGTTCGACCACGGCGTGCACCGGTAGTCCCGGTTGCCGGCGAGAAAATCGAGGAACAGGCTCGACTGGTTGAATTGCCACCTGCGCCCGTTCTCCCGGCCCCGTCGAAAGATGTCGCGGAACAGCTCTTTGGACTCGCGGCGGCCCATGAAGACGTCCTGTTGAGGGGCGAGGCTGTAGCTGTAGCCGGGCGAGATCGTGATTCCCTCGACCCCCATTGCCATCACCTCGTCGAAGAAAGCGGCCACCTCGTCCGGGTCCTCGCCGGTGAAGAGGGTGCAGTTGATGGTGACGCGAAAGCCGCGGTCGAGGGCGAGCCGGATGGCGGCCACCGCGCGGTCGTAGACCCCCTCCTGACAGACCGAGGCATCGTGGCGCTCGCGGTTGCCGTCGAGGTGGATCGACCAGGTGAAATAGGGCGAGGGACGGTAATCGTCGATCTTGCGTCCGAGGAGGAGGGCATTGGTGCACAGGTAGACGAAGACCTTGCGCTCGATGATGCCGGCAACGATCTCGGGCATTTCATCGTGGATGAGCGGCTCACCGCCGGGGATGGAGACCACCGGCGCCCCGCACTCGTCGACCGCCCGCAACGCATCGGAGACCGTCAGCCGTCTTTTGAGGACATCGTCGGGATGGGCGATCTTGCCGCAGCCGGCGCACGCCAGATTGCACTGAAAGAGCGGCTCCAGCATCAGCACCAGCGGGTAGCGGCGCCTCCGCAGGAGCTTCTGTTTGACCAGATAAGATCCCACCCGCAGCTGTTGGATCAGCGGTACCCCCACCTCAGGTGCCCTCTGAGAACCCGAGGACGCTGCGGTAGCTTCCGCGAACCTCCTGCCATTCCTGCAGGAACCAGGGGGTGAAGTCTTCAGGCTGGTCGCGCATCTCGCGGTCGAGATCATCAGCCGAGATCCAACGCCAGGCGGCGATCTCGTGCGCATTGGCCCGCACCTCGTCGGCGCTGCGGCCGGCGTACACCGAGCACACCTCGCGTTCCGAACCCACATCGCCGAAAGGCGCGTGGTAGCTGAAGGTGTAGAGAAAGTGGAGCTCGCCCCGCATCCCGAGCTCATCATGGAGCCGACGCATCAGAGCTGCGTCCATGTCCTCACCGCGGCGCGGGTGGCTGCAGCAGCTGTTCGACCAGAACCCCGGCCACAGGCGCTTTTCAGGGCTCCGCTGCTGAAGAAGGAGCTCGCCGGTTTCCGAGAAGACGAAGATCGAGAACCCGCGGTGCAGCACTCCGTCGCCGTCGTGGCAGGCACCCTTGTCCAGGTGGCCGATCACGTTGTCGTCCGTGTCGACCAGGATCAGTTCTTCGTCCTCAAAGGACACCACCCGGTCAGGCAATCGAAACCTCTATCGCCTGGTAACCGCTGTCGTTCATCGCCCGGATGACCTTTTCCGCATTGTCCGGGCACAGCGCGATCATCGAACCGCCGCCGCCGCCGCCCGTCAGCTTGGCGCCGAGCGCGCCGTTCTCGCGGGCAATCTGGATTAGCTCTTCGAGCTCCCAACTCGAAACCTGGAGGCTGTTGAGCAGCCCGTGACAGACATTCATCAGATCCCCGAGGCGCTCCATGTCGTACCGCCGGATGGCGACCAACGCCTGCCCGGTGAGGACGTCGATGGCCTTGAAGAGCTTGTTGATGACGGCGGGGTTCTTCTCCCTCGCGGCGCGGACTCGGGCGACCGTTCTGGCGGTCATGCTCTCGTTGCCCGTGATGCCGATGACGAAATTCAGGGGCTTGGGAAAGTGCAACTCCTCGATTTCCGGCGGCGAGCCGGCACGGTAGAGAATCGGGTGGCCGTAGGTTGCCACCGTGTTGTCAATTCCAGACGGCGTGCCGTGGGCCACCTTCTCGGCTCGGAAGGCGAGCCGGTTGATCTCGTCATCCGACAGTGCGAGCTCGTAGTGGGCATCGAGCGCGCGGATGATGGCCACCGCCACCGCAGCCGACCCGCCGAGCCCCATCGCCCGCGGAATCTCGGAGTACACCTCGATGCGCATGCTTCGTTCGCCGAGCCCCAATTTGTTGAGGATGAGAGCACCGGTCTCCTCGATCGCGCTTCTCTTTTTTGGGTCTTGGCGCAACCGCTTTTCGACACCCCATCGCGGCATGACCAACCACACGCCGTCGTCGTGGTCGATGACCCGCGCGTGCACCGCCAGCGGCACGGGTGCCGCGATGGCCCGGCTGCCGTAAACCACGGCGTGCTCGCCGAAGAGGATGATCTTGCCGTGCCCGCACGTCATTTCGGATTGCGGGGTTGCGGTCGCCTCGGTTTGGACCTGCTTGAGGAGCTTCTTCGCGTTCCAGACCTTGATCTCGCCGGATTCCACAACCCGCTCGAGCACCGTGTTGAACAGCTCTGGAGGAGCGCCGGCGGCGGTGACGATGCTGCGCGCGTGCAGCGTCATGTGCCCCTGTTGAATGCCCTCGGTGGCGAGAGCCCGAAGTGCGGCGAAGTTCTGGGCGAGGCCGACCGCACCCATCACCTCGGCCAGCTCGCGCGCCGACTCGACCTGCAACAGGCGCAGGTTGAGGGCGACGGTGGGGTTGGACTCCAATGAGCCGCCGACGATCCCGACCTTGAGGGGGATCTCGATCTCGCCCACCAGGCAGCCCTCGTCGTCCTTGTACCAGCGGCTGAGCGAGGTGTAGTGGCTGCCCCTCGCCGCGTAGGCGTGGGCGCCGGCCTCCACCGCCCGCCAGTCGTTGCCGGTCGCCAACGCGACCGCGTCGATGCCGTTCATGATGCCCTTGTTGTGGGTGGCGGCGCGGTAGGGGTCGACGTCCGCGAAGTCGCCGGCGATGATGATGCCGTCCCGCACCTGCTCGCCGTCGAAGCCGTTGCTGGTGAGACCCTCGGTCGAGACCCGCATCCGCGCCCGTACCAGCGAGCGATCCGTGAGGTTC
>JAIVTZ010000199.1:0-6464 GCA_049188105.1 Deltaproteobacteria bacterium
CCCGACGATGCCGCCGCGCAACCGGTGAAGCTCGTCCAGCGAGGCTGACCGGATGTCGATGCCGCCGGCTCTGGCGGATCCTTCCAGGATTCTCCCTGGTTCCGGTACCAGCCCGAGGCATGCGAGCGCGGTCAGGCTCTTGCCGCTGCCCGATTCGCCGACCAACCCCAACCTCTCGCCGGCGGAGACCGCCAGCGAGACAGATTCGACCGGATGAGTCCAGCCCTCCGCGAGAGACGGGAAGCCGACCGTCAGATCGTCGACCTCCAAGACGTAATCAGGGTGCATACCGAAGGAGATCCACAGAGGTCACTGCCGGATCCAGCGCGGCGAAGAGCGTGGTCCGTTCGGGCGGATGCCCCCAGCAGTGGAGGATTGTGTCGGCGGTATCGAGGACTCCGTTGCCGTCGTCTTCGAGGAGAACGATCCAGTGGGCGCCATGATTCAGGAGGTCCCCCGGCGCGACGTCATGCTTCCATGTCAGAGGCCGGCCTCGACGAAGGATGCGGCCTTCGTCGGGAATTGATAGCTGCCCAAGAGGAGAAAGCCGGGTCGGGTCGAGGTCGGGCGCGCCGCTGACCGCGACCGCGGCGAGGGTCCAGGATGAAACCACCATCCGCTCGCTGACGAGCTCGGTGAACTGCCGGCCGAGCGCGGTCACCGTGATCTCGTTCCACGAACCCGGTGGGTCATCCCGGGGTTCGAAGCCGGGAAGGCGGAAGAGCTCACCGGCGGTTTCGTGGATTGGTCCGGGAAAATCGGCGGCCCGGTAGAGGGCCGGGAACTCAGGATCGAGGATGTGGCTGACATCGAGGGTGGTCACGGATTGAAGCGAACGCACCTTGTTGGCGTTTTCGGCTACCTCGACCCTCGCATAGAGTCTGATGGTACCCGTGCCCTCCGGTGCAACGACCGGATGCCCGATGTAATCGTCGTTGTGGGTCTCCGGCATCCGCGCCGCGTGCAGATCACGCCCCATCTCGGGCGCGAGGAAGGTGCGGTACCGGAAGCGCTCTTCCACGTTCTCGGCGGTGAGCCGTCCGCCGAGATTGGTGCTCTCGATCGAAAACCAAAAGACCCGGATGACGCGATCGTCGTCCGGCCACGACGTCTCCTCGAGATGGGCGACCTCCTCGCCGTCGATCACGAGCTCGCCGACCGGGGCCAGCCACTGATCGTCCCGACCACGCCGCGTGATACGGAGAACAAGCGCCGCGTCGGCCGTTTCGCCGGCGGCGAGATGGCGCGGCCCCTCGCGGAACACCGGGTCGCTCGAAGTCGCGGTCACAACCCGCGCCTCGGCCAACACCGGTCTCCGTCGCTCCTGCTGATGCTCGATCAGAAAGGGCAGGGCGATGACTGCGACAAGGATGACGAAGATCGCAGCCGGCAGCTTCCAGTCAGAGGCCATGGGTGGATTGTAGCGTGTACGATCCTCAGTTGGTCAGGTTTCGGATGACTGACCCGCTGGCTAGCCTCGTCGCTATTCAATCATCATTCGAAGGGCTCTTCTGAGGATTGTCCTGTGCTGCGCTTCTTCATCCGATCCCTGATCGCGGCGACGATGAAGTAGACGCCGAGCAGGAAGACCGGGACCGGCCACCAGTCGTAGAGCCAGTCCATATCGAAGAGGTCGAGCTTGTCGGCCAGGACGACGGCGGCGACGACGGCGAGAAAGACGCCGAACATCAGGCGGCCGTGGCTGTCGGCACGTTGCATGGGAGTCTCCTCGTCCTCTGCGCGCATATTGAAGAACTGGGCCTCGCGGTAGGCGTCGAAGATCGAGAAAAAGAAGACGAAGGCGATGAGGAACGCGAACCCCCAGAAGCCGCTGATGATCATGAAGATGCAGACGGCAATGGTGGCCCAGATCATGAACGCGCGCTCGTAGGCCCACACGTAGAGGTGTCCGAGGCCGGGGATCAGGATGGACAGAAAGGCGGCCAACGGCGGCGACTTGGGTGGACCGGGCACCGATTCGTAGGCCGGCAGCGGCGCCCGTTCGACCGGCGCGGGCGCCGGCGCTTCACCGGGGGATGGCGGCAGGGGAGGCACCGGCTTCTGCGGGCTCTCGGCGGCTTCGATTTCCGGCGTGTCGTTGGGTGTGTCGTTCATGTGCTTTCTCCCTCATATTCGGCGGAGCTGTCCGCCGTGGAGTCGTCTTTTTCATCGCTCTTACTCACGAAGTCCCGCACCGCCTCGACCTTGCGTTCGCCCCACTTCCAGACCCGCCACAGCATGATCCGCGCCTCGCCGCGACCCTGCTCGGCGACCACGCTGACCTCGGTGGTTACCGCGTCGGCGACCGCCTGGCTGCGGGCGAGAGTGACCGGGTTGCCGATGATCAGCGAGGTCAGGACAGCGAGCAGGTACGCCGCCGCGGTGGCGATGCGGCGATTGAGGATTGGGCGCACCTTCGGGCGCTTCTCACGCGCCCGGATGCACAGGTTCACGAGATAGGGGGGGGGCTCCATCGCATCGCTCACCTGGTGGATGAGAGTCAGATCCTGCCAGGCCCGCCGGCAGATCGGACAGGCCTCGAGGTGGGTGAGGAGCCGTTCGAGGTTGTGCTGCGAGATCTCGCGGTCCACGGCCTGGAAGAGCAAGCCCATCCAGCGCCGGCATGGCGATGCCTGGAGATCGCCGGCGAGGTGGTCGGGCGGCTCGACATCGGCCAAGAGGGCGCCGGCGCCGGTGATGAGCTCCATCGTCTCGGCGAGCTCGGTGCACTCTTTGCAGTCGGCCAGATGGTCCCTCACCGCGCACGCCTTCTCTTCCTCCAGCTCGCCGTCGAGATAGAGGCTGAAGAGATCGCGGACGTCGGTGCAGGAGAGCATCATGCGCTCCCCTCGGCCGCGGATTCGACAGGAGGTACGGCGCGGATCTGTACCCGCCGGCGAACCGATGTCGCGAGCTCGAGACGGGCGCGGTTGAGCCGCGACTTGACGGTGCCGAGCGGCAACTCGGTGGCCTCGGCCATTTCCTTATATGACAATCCCGCAAAGTCCCGCATCAGCACCAGGGATGCCAGCTCTTCGGGAATCTGACGCAGGCTGGAGGCGATGAGGCGCAGGCGCTGGCGGCGCTCGGTCTGCTCGTGAGGATCGTCGGCGGCCGGCAGACGGTCGATGATCTCGGGGTCGAGCCAGGCCGCCTCGCGCTCCCGGCGGCTGCGGCGGTAGGAATCGATGATCAGGTTCTTGGCCACCCGCCATGCCCAGGCCATGAAGTTGGAGCCCGGCTTGTAGCGGTGGAGGTTCTCCCACAGCTTGAAGTAGACCTCCTGGCAGAGCTCCTCGGCCTCGGCCGCCGACGGCGCGTAGCTCGCGCACAGACGGTAGATCGGGCGCAGGGTGGTGCTCACCAGCGCGCTCCATGCGTCCTCGTCGCCCTCGCGACAGCGCTCGACCGTGACTTCCAATTCAGCCATATCCATTCTCAACCTCTACAAACGGAAGCCGGGCGGTAAAGGTTCGCGGTCGCACGAGGATGTTCTGTGCGGTGCTCCATGTGGGAATGATACGACACCCGGACGGCGTTGAGTTGAGCGGACGGAGGAATTGTGGATTCAAGCGCGCATATCTCACCGGATTTTGTAACGAGGTTGGCGAGGTGCCGCGCCCAGTGGAGTTCTCGAACCGAGGGGCGCGGAGTCGTACTTGACAGTACGGCGAGCACCCCGAGGCGAGAAAACACCGCTGGGTGCGGTGCATCGCCGGCCGTAGTCGGAAGCTGGTGAGATATGTGCGCTAGGCCCTGGCCGCAGGGGAGCATCGAGGACCGGGTCGCGTTCGCCATCGAAGAGGTGAGGCCGGCGATCCAGGCGGACGGAGGTGACGTGGCGCTGGTCGGCATCGAGGGCGGCACGGTGCAGGTCAGCCTCCACGGGGCATGTCGAGGCTGCGCCATGGCAAACTCGACCCTGACCGACTTCGTCGCCGAGCGCATCAAGCTCTACGCACCCGAGATCACAGACGTCGTCGCCAAGTGAATTGCGCGGCGCGCACCTCACTCGGCGAATTCTCAATTCTCAATTCTTAGTTCTCAATTACCATCTGAACCGCGCTCCTCTCGTGATGCATGTCGCGCGTGCAGAAGGTGCGTGGTTATGCGCAGCCGAGACGGCCGCGCCACAATCGTGTTCTGGATTCTGACGTGGGCTTAATCAAAAATTAAGAATTGAGAATTGAGAACTGCCGAGGATCCGTCAGGATCGCAGCGCTATGCCTTTTTCGGTTCCAGTTGGCGGCAACCGGCGCAGCGTCCGGTGAAGACCACCTTCTGATCGGCGACCTCGCAGCCGACGAGGTCCTTGAGGGTCTTCCAGTCGATGGTCTTGACGCCGCGCACGTCGATGATCTGGTCACACGACTCGCAGATGAAGTGGGCGTGGGGCGAAATGTCCGCATCGTAGTGGGCACGCCGGTCATTGCCGAAGATCTCGTGGACCAGGCCCTCTTCCTTGAGCACGCCGAGGTTGCGGTAGACGGTTCCCAGCGAGACCTTTGGCAGGGTGTGTCTGACCTGCTCGAAAATCCAGTCGGCGGTTGGGTGGGAGTAGGTGTTCTTGATCGTGTTGTACACCACGCGACGTTGCTTGGTTTCGCGGGTTCGCGGACGTTGCTTCATGGTTTCCCCCCATCACAAGCAATTCGCTACTGATTCCTTTTACCACAGTGAATACGCGGAGTCGAGAGCGATCATGTTATGATTTCGGAAGAACCCGTCCACGCCCGGGAGATCGACTCCCCGGGAGCATCACATGACCAACTGTATTCGTGATATGGAGCCGTCGCAGCGGCCCCGTGAACGTCTGCTCGAGTACGGACCCCGATCGTTGTCCGATGCCGAGCTGCTGGCGATCCTCACGCGCACCGGACGCCGCGGCTGCGGCGCTGTGGCCGAGGCCCACGCCCTGCTCGCCGATGCCGGCGGGCTGGCCGGCGTCGCACGGCTGGATCTCAACGAGCTGGTGGCGCGGCCGGGTCTCGGCCCGGCGAAGGCCGCCAGCGTCCTGGCGGCGATCGAGCTCGGTCAGCGCCTCGCCAAGGCCGAGGTGCGAACTGCCGAACGGCTCGACCAGCCGCAGATCGCGGGCGAGTTCCTGGTTCAGCGGCTGCAGCGCGAGAGCCGTGAGGTCTTCGGTTTTATCAGCCTCGACGGACGCCACCGCTTCCTCGCCATCCATGACCTGACTCTGGGCACCCGGACCCAGGCGCCGGTCGACGGAGCGGAGCTCTTCCGCCTCGCGCTGCTCGACCGCGCTTCCGGCGTGCTGCTCTTCCACAATCACCCCTCGGGCGATCTCGAGCCGAGCCGCGACGATCTCGATCTCACCCGGCGGCTGGTCCTGGGCGGTCAGTTCGTTGGTGTGTCGGTGCACGATCACCTCATCGTGGCCGGCGGGCGATGGATCTCTCTACGATCGGCACATGCAGAGCTGTTTGCCTGACCTTGACAGGCGCGGTCCGAGAGGAGAGGATGCGGGCGCCTGAAAGGGCTAACTACCGTGGAGGCAATGATATGAAACGCTTTCTCATTCTCAGTTGCGTGATCTTCGCGACAGCGGCCATGCCGGCGGCGGCGGGCGATACCACGTCCTACGGCGATGGCGTCACGCTGACAGAGGCGGTGGCCATCGACACCCTCCTCGCCAATCCCGACGACTATCTTGGCCGTAAGGTCCGGGTCGACGGCGTCATCACCGGCGTGTGCAAGAAGCGCGGTTGCTGGATGCAGGTGACCGACTCCGAGAGCGGCAACGGCGTTCGCATCAAGGTCGAGGACGGCGTCATGGTATTTCCCTACACCTCGATGGGCAGCGAGGCCTCTGCCGAAGGTGTCTTCGAGGCCATCAAGCTGACCCCCGAGCAGATCGAGGCCCGCAAAGCGGCGGCGCACGGCCACGAGCCGGGCGAAGACTGTGACAAGGACGAGCCCAAGCGCGACGGATCCGGCGTCGGCTGCGATGCACCGGCGGTCGGTGAGTACGTCTACGTGATTCGTGGCACCGGAGCCGTGATCAAGGGCTGAGTCCGTTGAAGCTCCGCAAGCTGATCATCGCGACCCATCGCGATGTCGGCTACTTCTTTGCCGGTCTCACCGTGATCTACGCCGTCTCCGGTGTGGCCGTGAACCACATCGACGACTGGAACCCCAACTACGTCATCCGGACCGAGGCGGTGGAGGTCGGCGTGCTGCCGTTCGGTGAGCCGGCGGAGTTGGGCGCCGAGGTACTGACCCGCATGGGCATCGCCGAGGCGCCGAGGTCGGTGATTCGGATGAGCCTCGACGAGCTCAAGATCTTCCTCGACCAGCGCACGCTGACGGTGACGCTTCCGGGCGGCCGCGTGGTCGACGAGCACGCTCGGCGCCGTTACGCCTTCTTCGAGGTCAACTACCTCCACCTCAACCACGGCAAGGGCTTCTGGACCTGGTTCGCCGATCTCTACTCCGTCGGCCTG
>JAIVTZ010000200.1:0-6453 GCA_049188105.1 Deltaproteobacteria bacterium
TCATGATAATCCTCCTTTTTCGTGATCTGACCTGGCGAGATGACCGGAACGGCCATCCCCCCCTCCCGAGTGATTGGGGGTTGATAACTAGAATCCAAGATGAGCGATTCTCACCGGCGATCTGCACCAAGCTCTTGCGCTCTGGCCAAAGCGAAAATGCTCTGAATACCATTGGGTATGCGTCCGCTTTTCGCAAGCACCAGAGCATCAAGAGCTTGGCACATCTCTTCCGGCAGAGCCACTCATCTTAGGTAGAAACTCAAAACTAAAAACTCAACTCTCCGATCCTGAAATTGTGGGAATCCGCACGGTGAACGTGCTGCCCTCGCCGACAGCGCTCTTGACCTCTATTCCGCCGCCGAAGGCATCTGCGATCCGGCGCACAATCGCCAGGCTGAGACCGAAACCCTGCTTCTGTTCGCCGGCTTTTCGGTGGAGCTGGCTGAAATCCTCGAAGACCTCGTCGAGCCGCTCGGGTGGTATTCCGACGCCGGTATCGCTGACCTCGATGACGACGTGGTTGCCGTCTTCGACGGCGCGGACGTGGATGGACCCACCCCTCGGGGTAAACCTGACGGCGTTGTCGAGGAGGCGGCAAAGAAGATCCTTCATGCGTTGGGGGTCGGTCCGCGCCCGCACCGGCCTTGCGGGCGTCTCGCAGCTCAGTGTCAGCCCCTCACGTTCGGCGACCGTTTGCATCTCGCCGCACACCTCGTCGACGATGTCGGACAGGGCGGTCGACTCCAGCTCGACGGCCGCGATGCCGGTCTCGAGTGCGGCGACCTCGATCAGGTCGTCAGTCAGCTCCCGCAATCTCACCGCGTTGTCGTAGACGACGCCGAGGAAGGTCATGCCTTCGTCCGATAATCCGGCGGAAAGATCGGAGTGAATGATCTCCAGGAAGCTCTGAATCAGGGTCAGGTGGTTGCGGATCGCGTGGGCCGCGGCGGACAGGAATCGTCCTCCTGCGTCTTCGAGATCTGCGATCCGTTGCCGCAGCTCCTCCACCTCGAGCGTGTGCTCCGCGAGGGCATCTCGAAGCGTGGCTGCGTCTCCGGTCTCGACGCGTTTGGGCTGTGATCGGCGTGCTACCATCGAACCACCTCATGGATCCCCGGTGAGTATACGGGGTGCCCGGGGATTGTCGAAGTGGAGACCACGAATCGCTGCCATTCGCCGTCCACATTAGAAACCCGGTGAGTCGTGCGCTCGGGGGACCCGTGGGCTGGGGGGCGTCCCCTCGCCTCGGGCTGGGGGTGCTTCTCGTCGCTCTCCTGGCGATGTGCGCCGCTGTCGGGTCGGCTGCCGAAAGCGGTCCGCAGAGCATCGACTTCACATTCGAGCCGCACGGCACCATCCGCTGGGAACGGGGCGGCCACCCGGCGCTGCTGGTCTACCCGCGCGGCGGTGATGGCTGGATCACGATGGCGCAGCGGTACGCGGGAGGGGCTGCAGATGCGGCATCGCTGCAGCGTGCCAACCCCCGCCTCCGTTCACCGATGCGTGATCGCCGGGTGCGCATTCCGGTCGAGATCCTGCACGCCGACCTCCGGCTCGACGCGGTGCGACGGTTGTTCCCGGTTGATGTTCGGACGGTCCTCGGGTGGCAGCACACGCCTCTGGACCCGTTCCACGGTGGTGAGGAGAGCTGGGAGTGGTTGGCCGAGCTCTTCACCGGTCGAGCCGATCGCTCTTCGGCGATGCGACGGGCGAACCCGGACGCGGCTGGTTCCGATCCCAAGCGCGGGAGACCGATTCTGGTGCTCGAATCGCAGCTGCTTCCCGTCTTCCGCGCCGTCCCGCCGGTGGCCACACCGACCCCGCGTGCGACCGCGACGCCGATGCCCCGCCCCACCGTTGCGTCGCCTCAGGTTTCGGCCGGCCCCGCATCTCCCCTCGAGTACGGTGTCGATGCGCTCGGGGAGTACGGCGTGTACCGCCTCAAACAGGGCGAGGCGCTGTACTCGGCGGTGGTCGTGCGTTTTACCGGCCAGCTCCTCGCCAAGCAGGTCAACGAGACGGCGAAAGAAATCGCGCTGCGTTCGGGAATCGATGACGTCACCGACATCCCGATCGGTTTTCCGGTCAAGATCCCGCTCGACCTCCTGCTTCCCGAACACCTGCCCGCAAGCAGTCCGCGGCGTCTCGCCTGGTTAGAGGAGCAGCGCGAGCTCGGCCGTTTCCTGGAGGTGGTCCACGCCGCAGATCTTTCCGGGGTTCAGATCATCCTCGACGCCGGCCACGGGGGCAAGGACAGCGGCGCGACGGTTCAAGGTCTGTGGGAGGCAACCTATGCCTACGACATCATGTGCCGGATCAGGGCGAACCTCGAGAGGCACACCAGGGCGACGGTGTGGACGACGATCGAGTACGCCCGGATTGGATACAAACCACAGGCCGCCGACCGTCTGACGCAGAGTCGTGACGCGTTTCTGCTGACCAGACCGAGGTACGGTCTCGAAGACTCGGTGTTGGGGGTCCATCTGCGGTGGTACCTCACCAACGACATCATCCTCAACCGGGTCGGAGACAGTGTTCCACGCTCGAAAACGGTGTTCCTTTCGGTGCACGCGGACTCGCTGCACCCCAGCGTGCGGGGCGCCATGGCCTATGTGCCGTCCCGCTATCTCAGACCGACCAAGCCGTACACCGTGAGACGCCGCGACATCCAAAGGTACGCCGAGTACCGAAATCACCCTACCGTGCGCCTCGGCCCGGAGTTCAAGGCCAGGGTCGAGGCGTCTTCCAGACACCTTGCAGAGAACATCTTGACGAGCCTGGCCGAGAATGAGGTCGCCGTTCACCCGTACGAACCGATCCGCGACCGGGTCTTGCGTGGCAGACGGAGCTGGGTACCCGCGGTGCTGCGTTACACGGCGGCCCAAAATGCGGTGCTGCTCGAGGCGTGCAACATGGCCAACCCGGAGGATCGCGCCGAGCTCCTGCGGGCGGAGTGGCGCGAGCGGTTCGCACGTGCGGTAGTGGCGGGGATGGCGTCGGCGTTCGCGGAATAGGGCCGCACAAGATGCAAGATGCAGGATGCAAGATCCAAGATGCAAGATGCAAGATGCAAGATTCAGCAAACACCCTTATCCCCCGGGGGAGAGTGGGTATCTTGTATCTTGGATCTTGAATCTTGAATCTTGTGCGATCCCTTGACGCGAGGCGGGGTCAGGACCCACATTAGGGGGAGAGACTTCTGTGATTCCGAATGAAGGGAGGCGTCATGAGAGCGTTTCTGGTCTTGTCCGAAAATGGGCCGCTACTCGTGATGACATCCCGATCGTGCATCACCGAAGAGGCGCTCCTTGAATCGCTCCGCCACAAGGGGATTGACAAGTTCATCGCCTACGAGGTTCCGGTGGAGCAGATGCACGAGTTCTACGGGGTTCCATTCGAGGTGATCGCCGCCGATCTCGAGCACGGCAAGGATCTTCGGGTTCTCGACTTCGACGGATCGCACATCTTCGACTGCCTTTCGTTCGACCAGCTCGGACAGGAAATTCAATACGAGCACTAACCCGGTCTTCTCACCGGGTTTCGTAACGAGGACGGCGAAGGGTAGTCAGATGTTGGGTTTTTCGCGAATCGGGCGACGCAGGCGTAGTTGTACTACGTCGAGGAGCACGATTTGCGAAAAGCACGACAGATGGCTGCGATTCGCCGTCCGTAGTAGACACCCGGTGAGAAGATCGGGTTAACGCCGTCGGCCGAGTTGGGGAGGGTGGCATGCGTGCGTACATCCTTTTTTCGGGGATTTGTCCGATCCTCATTCTCACCACCTACCCGCAGCCTACCGACGAGCGGTTGCTCGAAAAGCTATTGCACAGGGGCATCGTCAAGTTCATCGCCTACGAGGTGCCGATCGAACGGGTGCGATCGATCTACGGGGTTCCCTTCGAAGTCATCGCCGCCGACCTCGAGCGGACAGAGGATCTCCGGGTGCTCGACTTCAACGGCCACCACATCTTCAGCCAATTTTCCTTTTCGGAACTGGGTGATCCGATCATGTGCGGCGAACCACCAGTTTTGAGTTCTTAGTTTTGAGTTTTTAGTTTTGAGTTTTCCAAGTCCCTCATTGACCGGGCGAAAGGGGGGATCGGGAACTCAAAACTCAAAACTTAAAACTCAAAACTCTATCCATCTGTCCCCCTGATGACTGACGTTCAGACGTTGAGCCGGCTCCAGAAGTCCAGGCCGCAGGTTGCGAACAGCTCCGGCAGGCGGTGGATGGGGAGGCCGACGACCGTGTTCGGTGAGCCCTCGACCTTCTCCACCAGGAGGCCCCCGAGCCCCTGGACGGCATAGGCGCCCGCCTTGTCGAGCGGTTCGCCGGTGCTCACATACCAGGAGATCACACGCTCGCTCAATTCGACGCATCGAACGCGTGCGGTGTCGACGATGTCGTTGCAACTCCCGTCGTTGAACAGCGCGACGGCGGTGTGGACCAGATGTTCACGGCCGGAGAGGGTGCGGAGCATCTCCTCGGCGGCGTCCGGCGAGCCGGGCTTGCCGAGAATCGTGTGATCGATCTCCACCACCGTGTCGGCGCCGAGGACCGGTCCGCCGGGTTGCCGGTGTGCGACCTCGAGCGCCTTGTCGCGGGCGGCGCGCCGGGCAAACGAAATCGGCTCTTCGCCTGCCCGCGGCTCCTCGTCCGCCTCGGGCGCAACCACCTCGAACGGGAGGCCGATCAGCTCGAGAAGTTGCCGTCGGCGGGGCGAGGAGCTGGCGAGGATGAGGCGGTGGTAGAACTCGTCCTCTGTGACCGTCATCGGGCTGGCTGTGATGTCGAGCTCACCACAACGACCGATTCGGTGCTCTCGAGGACGTCGACGACGGCGCCGACCGGAATGGCCTCGTCGGCCTCGGTGCGCGCCGCGAGCTTGAGCTGATTCCCCGCCAGGGTGACCTCCACCTGCCCGTAGCCGTTGGCGGGGATTTCACGTACGACCCTGACCTTCCCGCAGTCGGCCGCCAGGTGCTCGCATGGGTCGCACACCCGGCACAGCCACGACCGCAGCGCGAAAATGCCGATGACGCCGGCAACGGCGCCCGCGCCTATCGCATGGGATGGGGCAGCCTTGGTGAGCCCATAGACCGTCAGACTAATGAGCCCAAAAACCGTGAGAAACGACGCCAGAAAGTCGGCAGCCGGGTACCGGAGGCTGCGCACATGCTCGTGGGAGGGCACAATGACGTGGTCACACAGCTCTGTCGGGTGGAGCAGTCGACGGGCGAAACCGGTCACCAGCGAGAGTGTGAACCCACCGAGAAAAATGAGCAAGAAGGCGAAGGCCCAGGTCACCGAAGTAGTATAGCCGCGGATTTCGAATTTCGAATTTCGAATTTCGAATTTACCACCCGCCCACCCGGATCCAAGATCCAAGATGCAAGATGCAAGATGCAAGATTCAAGATGCACATCCCAGTCGGATACAGGGCGCAGAGCGCAGGAGCGCCCTTGTATCTTGTATCTTGCATCTTGCATCTTGAACCGGGTGGGTGGGCTAACGAAGGAACTTCGCGAGGTCCTTTGGCGCCGGGCATTCGATTCGGAGTTCCTCGCCTGTGGAAGGGTGGGGGAGGGCGAGGGAGGCGGCGTGGAGCAGCGGACGTTCGGCCTCATCGGCTCGCTTCGAGCCGTACAGCCGGTCTCCGAGGACCGGGTGGCCGGCGTCGGAGAGGTGGACTCGAACCTGGTGCGTTCGTCCGGTGATCAGAAAACACCGGACGACTGAGAGACCACCGTCGAGCCGCGCCACAACCTGGACTCGGGTTCGCGCCGTTCTGCCGCTTTCGTGGCAGCGGAAGCGCCACCGGTGGCCGCGGTCGCGGGCGATGGGCCGATCGATTTCGAAGCTGTCCGTGGTCGGATGGCCCTCTACAACGGCGAGGTACGCCCGCTCGACCCGGCCCTCGGCCCATGCTTGAGTGAGGGGCGGCAAGGCGCTCGAGTGGCGGGCGAAGAGCACCGCGCCGCTGGTCATGCGGTCGAGACGGTGGACCATGCGCAGAAAGGGCCGCCGTCCGGTGCTGAGTGCGAGTGCGAGCAGCACCTGGTGATCAAACGACGGATCGTTGCAAGATCGGGTCTCGGCCGGCTGGGAGAGCACGCCTGCCGGTTTGGCCGCCACCAACAGGAACCGATCGTGAAAGAGAAGGTCGGGAGTTACCACCTCGGGCAACGGAGACACCCCGAGCTCCTCTGCCGGGCGAAGTACATCGACCACGTCACCGAGCGCGAGTGCCCGGGACTGAACTCGGAGAGGATCACCATTTCGCCACACGAACCCGTCCGCCACCAGACGTCGCGCCGCGCGACGGCTGAGCCGGGTGGTCTCGGCGAGGAACACGTCGAGACGCTCACCCTGCCGTTCAGGGCCGACCAGAAGCCGGGTCAACTCGCTCACATCTCGGGCGTGACCACCCTGGTGGCCGGCAAGGCACGGGT
>JAIVTZ010000201.1:0-6446 GCA_049188105.1 Deltaproteobacteria bacterium
GCATTGCGGCGCCGGTGCTCACGGCTCCGGATGTTTTTCGCGTGTGGGTCAACGATGCTCTCTGGGAGGGTGAGTACGAGAAGGCATGGCACCTGGTCTTTGGACCCGACGGACGTTTGACCGCACTTGTGAGGGTCGACGACGAGTGGACGGTAGGGATTGACGGCGAGCTCTGGGACGAGCGCTGGGAGTTCGCCTGGAACCCGACCTTCAACCGTGACGGGAGCGTGATCGCGGTCCAGATCAAGGACAACATGGAGTACACGGTGGCCGTCAACGGCCGGCCGTGGGAGCAGAGGTTCCACTCCTCCCGGGGCCTCGTCGTCAGCGACGACGGCAGCCACGTGGCGGCCCTGGTCCAGGTGGAGCCGCTCGCCGAGGCCGACATCGTCGGTTTCATGGAGGGGACCTGGAGCGTGGCGGTGGACGGCACGCCGTGGGAGCGGAAGTTCATCAATGTTTACGGGCCGGCGATCACCCCGGACGGCGCCCACGTGGCCGCCGAGGTGCGTCTCGACATCTGCGACTACACCCTGGCCGAGAACGCGGTGCTCTGGGACAACACATTCGGCTGTGTGTGGGAGCCGACGTACCGCAATGGGAGGCGGGCGCTCGTGGCGCCGGTGCGGACCGGTGGTTCCTGGACCATCGCCGAAAACGGCGAGCCGATCTGGGAAGGTCGCTACATGCAGCTGTGGAACCAGCGGGTGAGCGCGGACGGTGAGCACATCGCGGCAGTGGCGGCGCCCGGATTCGGTCGCTGGACAGTGGTCGTCGATGACCGTCCCTGGCGTTCCTCATTCAACGATCTCGTCCTACCGCCGGTCTTTTCGGCGGACGGACGACGAGTCGCCGTGGGGATGCGCCACGACGGCGAGTGGGGGATTGCGGTCGACGACAAGACCTGGGAGGAGAGTTTCGACATGGTGTGGGACCCGGTGTTTTCGCCCGACGGCGGGATTGTGGCGGCCAAGGTGGAACGTGACGGCCGCTTCGCGGTCGCGGTCGACGGCAGGCCGTGGAGCCCGTGGTACGAGGCCCTGTGGGAGCCTGTCTTCAGCCTCGACGGTGCGCGACTGCTCATCCGCGCGGTGGAGGACGGCGCCTACTTCCGGCAGGTGGTCGCGGTCGACACCGTGTTTCAGGGTTGACCGAGGGAGGGAGCATGTACGACTTCATTAGCGGCCCCCTGGTCTGGATCGCATTCATCGGGTTCTTCGGTGGTCTGTTCTACCGGTTCATCACGATGGCGCGGTTGGCGAAGAAGGACAAGGTCGTGTACCCGACCTTCGACGCCAAGTACGGCCTGCGGTCGCTGCTCCATTGGGTGATCCCCTTTGCCGGCGTCAACATGAGGAAAACTCCGATCTACACCCTGCTTTCCTACGCCTTCCACATCTGTGTGCTGGTGACACCGCTCTTTCTCATGGGGCACGCGGTGCTGTGGCAGGAGTCGTGGGGCATCAGGTGGTGGAGCCTGCCGAAGGGCGTCGCCGACATCATGACCCTGGTGGTGATCTTCGCGTGCATCTTCTTCATCATCAGGCGGTTGGTGCGGCCGGAGGTGCGAAACGTCAGCTATCCGTCGGACTTCCTGCTCGCTCTGCTGGTGATGGCGCCGTTTGTGACCGGCTTCGTGGCCCACCAGCAGTGGCTGCCCTACAAACCGATGATCATCATCCACGGGCTCTCCGGGGCCCTGTGGCTGCTGCTCATACCGTGGACGCGATTGGTCCACATGATGTGGTTCCCGTTCACGCGGGCCTACATGGGCAGCGAATTCGGCGCGGTGCGCCACTCGAAGGACTGGTGAGATATGCGGGTTGATCTGCACTCGACGGGGGAAGAGCGGCATGGCTGATCTTCAAGACATTCAGGTCATCGATCCCGGGGTTGACGAGAGCATCGCCAAGCTGACGCCGGAGCGGATCGAGAAGACCATCAACAGGGTTCTCACCGAGGAGTCGGCGGCGCGCCTCCAGGTCTACCTCGAGACCTGCGTCCACTGTGGTCTGTGTGCGGAGGCATGCCAGAGCTATATCTCGCGCGACGGAGATCCGGATTACGCGCCGGTGGCCAAGGTCAAGGACACCTTGTGGGAAATGGTCAAACAGAAGGGCAAGGTGGACGGCGAGTTCCTCCACAACGCGGCCCGCATCGCCTTCATCGACTGCGGCGCGTGCCGCCGCTGCAGCATGTACTGCCCTTTCGGGATCGACATCTCGTATCTGATCATGACCGTGCGCCGGATTCTCAACCTCCTCGGTGTCGTCCCCCAGTATCTCCAGGACACCACCAACAGCCACGCGGTCACGATGAACCAGATGTGGGTCCAGCAGGACGACTGGATAGATACTCTGATGTGGCAGGAAGAGGACGCTCAGGCCGAGCTCGCCGGGACTCGCATCCCGCTCGACAAGGAAGGCGCCGAGATCATGTACTCGATCATCGGCCCCGAGCCCAAGATCCTCGCCCAGCTCATCGCCAACATGGCCATCATTTTCAAGGTTGCCGGTGCCGACTGGACGATGCCGTCGACCGATGGCTGGGACAACTCCAACATGGCCATGTACTCGGGGGATTTCGAGACCATGGGCCGGGTCGAGCGCCTGCACTGGGAGCGGGCCATGCAGCTCAAGGTCAAACGGGTGGTGATGGGCGAGTGCGGCCACGCCTACCGTGGCGCCGTCTACGACGGACCGCGGTGGTTGGGTTGGACCAAACCGCCGATCCCGATGGTGCATGCGGTCGAGTACTACTACGAGCTCCTGAAGAGCGGTCGGATCAAGATTGCGCGCAAGATCGAAGAGCCTGTCACCGTCCAGGACCCCTGCAACATCGTCCGCGGCCGCGGGCTTCACCACAAGCTGCGCTACGTCATCAACGAGATCTGCGAGGATTTCCGCGACATGGAACCGAGGTACGAGCACAACTACTGCTGCCAGGCCGGCGGTGGGCTCATCAACTGCGGCCCACCGTGGAAGCTGTCGCGGATGAAGAGCAACCGCATCAAGGCCGACCAGATCCGGGAAACCGGGGCACACACGGTGATCACCCCGTGCCACAACTGCCACTCCGGCATCGAGGACATCATCGGCCATTACAAGCTCGGCTGCCACGTCTCGTTCATCAGCGAGATGCTGGTCAAGACCATCGAGATGCCGGATACCGGGGGGGAGGCATGACGATGCATCGAACAAAACTGCCTCTTCTAGCAACCAGCCTCGTGCTCATCGGCTTTACGCCCGGTCCTCCTGCGGCCGCTGTGGAGTCGGCGCTCCGGGGCATTCCGCCGGCCACGGTGGTGATGCAGTTCCCGGAGGAGTTTGGTGCCATGCAGCGTCCGGCGGTGGAGTTCGACCACGCCGCCCACACCGAGGCTCTCAAGGCTGAAGGTTGCGAGAAATGTCACACCGTCGATGACAAGGGCCTGACCCCGACCCTGACCGCCACCTTGAACGTGGACGACCGGAATCGTCTGATCGACGTCTTTCACGACACGTGCATGGGTTGCCACGAGCAGCGGGCCGCCGAGAGCTTGAAGGCGGGACCGGTCACCTGCGGCGAGTGCCACCAACGACGCGCTCCTGGCGAGTCGGAGCGGGTGGCGATGGCCTTCGACTACTCGCTCCATGCCCGCCACGTCCGCACCTACCCGGAAAAGTGCGACACATGCCATCACGTGTATGACGAGGTGGAGAAGAAGCTGAGATACGAGAAGGGCAAGGAGGAGGCGTGCCGCGGGTGCCACGGCGCGGTTGATGTCGAGAAGAATCTCTCCCTGGCCAACGCCTCCCACCGGCGGTGCATCGCCTGCCACCTCGACCGCGCCCGCCAGCAGCTCGACGGCGGGCCCGTTGAGTGCGTGGGATGCCACGATGCGGCCAAGGTGGGCGAGATCAAGCAACTCGAGGAGATCCCGCGCCTCGTGCGCGGGCAACCCGACAGCCTGTGGGTCAAGGCGCCCGGGGCGACCTCGGCCATGGTGGCGTTCAATCACCTCTCCCACGAGCCGCAGCAGGAGTTCTGCACGACGTGTCACCATGACCGGCTCCGTTCCTGTGGCGAGTGTCACAGTCTGACGGCGGCCTCCGATGGCGGCGGCGTGACCCTGGAGCGTGCCCACCACATGGAGTCGTCCGTATACAGCTGTGCCGGCTGCCACCGTCGCGTCACGTCGAACCGCGACTGCGCCGGCTGCCACCGGGGGACGAATCTCGCCGGTGGACAGGGTGCCTGCAAAGTCTGCCACGATGGCCCTCGTCCGTCGCAGGAAGAGCCACCGCCGCTTCGAACCGGATCGCCGCAGGTGGCGGAGCTCGCCGAGCTGCCCGCCGCATCCGACGATTTTCCGGAGAAGGTGAAGATCGACGTCCTCGCGGCCGAGTACGAGGCGTCCGAGATGCCCCACCTGAAGATTCTGGTGCGGCTCGACGCGCCGATCCGCTCGAGCCGCCTTGGCAGGCACTTTCACGGCACCGTGGAAGCCATGTGCGCCGGGTGTCACCATCACAGCCCGGTGGGCGAGCGTCCTCCCCGGTGCGCGGCGTGCCACGGTCCAACCGCGGCGGCCACGGTGGACAAGCCCGGTCTCAAGGTCGCGTACCACCGCCAGTGCATCGGCTGCCACCAGCGGATGGGCATCGACAAACAGGGGTGCACCGACTGCCACAGCGAAAGGAAGGTGGCTCCATGAGCATGTCGAGACGAGGGTTTGTCGGCTCCCTGGCGGTGGGCGCAGGAGCGCTTTCCTCGGCTGCCGCTGACGCGGGCACGATCGAGCATTTCGAGGGCTATCCGGACCGCTACGGTCTCCTCCACGACACCACCCTGTGCGTCGGCTGCCGGTCGTGCGAGGTCGCGTGCGCCAAGGTCAACGCCCTGCCCGAGCCGAAGCAACCGATCGGCGATCTCGGTGTTTTCGACACCGTCCGACGGTCCACGGCGACCGCCTTCACGGTCGTCAACCGGTACCAGGATGGCGACGACGGCAACCCGCCGGTCTACCGCAAGCTCCAGTGCATGCACTGCAACGAGCCGTGCTGTGCCACGGTCTGCCTGGTGCACGCCTTCACCAAGACCCCCGAGGGGCCGATCCTCTATGACCCGGAGGTGTGCATCGGCTGTCGCTACTGCATCATGGCCTGCCCCTACTACGCCCTCTCCTACGAGTACGACAACCCCATCGACCCGCGGGTGATGCGCTGCACCATGTGCTACACGCGGATCAAAGAGGGTCTCAACCCGGGCTGCGCCGACGCCTGCCCCGCCGGAGCGATCACCTTCGGCCGGCGCGAGGACCTGCTCAAGGTGGCGCGGGATCGGATCCGCAAGTTCCCCGATCGCTACATCAACCACGTCTTCGGCGAGTACGAGTTCGGAGGTACGAGCTGGCTGATGCTCGCAGGAATCCCATTTCGCGAGCTCGACCTCCACGAGGGCGTCACCCACGAGTCGTTGCCCGCGATCGGTACCAGCTATCTGTCGGTGGTGCCGTTGATCGTGACCATCTATCCGGGTCTGCTGGCGGCGTTCTACGCCTTTACCAAGCGCAAGGACACGCTCGCCAAGCGGGAGCTCGAAGCGGCCCTGGCTGAGGCACGGGTGCTTGGGGAGGAGGAGATGAAGGCCAAGCTCTCGCACGCTGCGGAGAGGGCGAAGAAGGACAAGGAGAAGGCGGTTGAAGTCGCGGTTCGCAAGGCCCTCGCCGAGCAGGGGGAGGGAGGCCCGTCATGAGCGTTGCTACAGCGGACAGTGGGAGGAACGGGATCTTCACCCCGTTCAACCTGATCTCCGGCGCCATTCTCCTCGGTGGGGCCATCATCCTCACCATCCGTTTCACCACCGGCCTTGCCTCCACCACCAACCTATCCGACACCAACCCATGGGGGCTGTGGATCGGGTTCGACGTCATGGCCGGGGTCGCCCTCGCGGCGGGCGGTTTCGTGATCTCCTCGGCGGTTTTCCTTTTTGGGATGAAGGAGTACCGACCGGTCGTGCGGCCGGCGCTCCTGACCGGGTTCCTCGGCTACTCGCTGGTCGTGATCGGCCTGCTTGCCGACCTCGGTCGCCCCTGGCGTCTCCCATACCCGTTCATCAAGCAAGCGGGGCCGACGTCGCCGCTCTTCGAGGTCTCGCTATGCGTCGCCCTGTACCTGACCGTGCTCTTCATCGAGACTACGCCGGCGGTCTTCGAGTGGCTCGGTCTGAAGCGGTGGCGCCGATTGGTCGGGCAGCTGACGGTCGTGCTGACGATCTTCGGGCTGATCCTGTCGACGATGCACCAGTCGACCCTCGGCGCCATGTTCATGGTGACGCCGACCAAGCTCCACCCCCTGTGGTACTCATCGCAGATTCCGGTCCAGTTTTTCGTCTCCGCCATCGTCGCCGGCATCTCCATGATCATCGTCGAAGGGTGGATCTCGCACCGTGCGTTTCACCATCAG
>JAIVTZ010000202.1:0-6442 GCA_049188105.1 Deltaproteobacteria bacterium
CCAGTCGTATGATTCCCGAATGGAAGCCAAGCAGGAGATGACCATGGACGCGCCCGCCCAACCATCATTCACCAGTGCGATCCACACCCTGCCCTTCGAAGGCGTGGGAGTCGAGGCGCCGCGCCCCCAGAACCCGCTCCTGTTCCTCGAGCTGATCGAGCAGCGCGTTGGAATCCACCTGGCCCGTGGCGGCCTGCATGCGCACCGCTTCCCGCAGCAGCTCGCGCATGGTCTCGTCCTCGAGATAGGCCGTGACCCCCTTCTCGCCCACCGACACCGCGAGGTGCGGGTGGGTGACGATCAGCGTCAACAGCTCCAGCGCATACCTCTGCTCGTCGTTGAGTGGCTGCGCCTTCCGCGCCGGGCTCTGCGCCGGGGCGGCCACCACCGCCTTCACCAACGCGGGGTCGACCCCGAGGCGGCGAGAGTCGCCGGTTTGCGGATCCCGACCGAGGCCGATTGTCTCGTGTGCCACAAGCCGAAGGGCTCCCACGACTTGGTGCTCGGCCCGAGCTCGTTCGATTTCGGCGGCTTCCCCGCACGACCCGACCACCCACGCACCGTGGCGTCGCACAGCTCGACCACGCCCGCGCCCTACAAGACACCCTTCAACCTCGTCGTCGATCCGGGCGGCCGTCACCTCTACGTCGCATGTGAGGCCTCCGACAGCGTGATCGTGGTGGATACTCGTCGACGAGAGGTGGTCGCCGAGGTCGCGGTCGGAAACCTGCCGCACGGGGTTGCACTGTCGCCGGACGGCGCGGCTCTGTATGTCTCCAACCGCGGATCGGACACCGTCTCGGTTATCCGCACCGAGTCGCTCGAGGTCGCCGCCGCGATTGCGGTCGGTGACGAGCCGCACGGGCTCGTGGTCGACGCGCAAGGCCAGCACCTCTACGTGGCCAACGCGGGCTCGCACGATATCTCCGTCGTCGAAATAGGGGCCGGACGCGAGGTGAAGCGGCTGGCGGCGGGACGCGGCGCATGGGACGTCTGCCTGTCGGCCGACGGCGGATCGGTGCTTGTGACCAACAACCTCTCGCACTTCGTCGGCTTCCGCGAATCCTTGCGGTCCGAGGTCACGGTTGTCGACACCGGCTCGGCGCACGTCGCCGACCGCGTCATGGTCGCCGACGCCAACATGGTCCAGGGGGTCGACGTGGCGCCGGACGGCTCCTTCGCCCTCGTCACCCTGATCCGCACAAAGAACCTGGTCCCCATGACGCGGGTGATCCAGGGCTGGGTGTTGACCAACGGTCTCGGCGTCCTGTGGCCGGACGGGCGGGTCGATCAACTCTTGCTCGACGAACCCGACAACTACTTCGCGGACCCGACCGACCTCGTCATCACGCCGGATGGGCATTTCGCCTACGTGACCGGAGGCGGCGTGGACGAGGTCGCTGTGGTCGATCTCGAAAAGATGCGCGCCGTCCTCGAGCGGGCGACCGACTGGGAGCGGGAGCATCTACTGCCCAATCACCTCGGTGTTCCCACCGAGTTCGTCGTCACCCGCATCCAGGTGGGGGCGAACCCGCGTGGCATCGCGGTATCGCCCGACGGTCGATGGGTTTACGTGGCCGACGCGCTCGACGACACGGTCTCGGTGATCGACGTGGCGAGCCGGCAACGAGTCGCCGTGATCGATCTCGGCGGCCCCTCCGAGATCACCCTCGTGCGTCGCGGCGAACGCATCTTCCACTCCGCTGCGGCGACCTACGGCCGCCAGTTCTCCTGCCACTCGTGTCATCCGGACGGCGGCGTCGACGGCATCACCTATGACATCGAACCGGACGGCATCGGTCTCAACCCGGTCGACAACCGCAGCCTGCGCGGGGTGCTCGACACCGCGCCCTTCAAGTGGACCGGCAAGAACCCGTCGTTGGCACGCCAGTGCGGCCCCCGCCTGGCGGTCTTCTTCACCCGCGCGGATCCGTTCACGCCGGAGCAGGTGGAGGCGCTCGAGCGCTACATCTGCACCATCCCCCGCAACCCGAACCGCTTCCGGGCGCTCGGCGCTCCCCTGACCCCGGCGCAGCGTCGCGGCAAGGCATTGTTCGAGCGCAGCGTCACCAATTCTGGTCAACCGATCCTCGATGCCAACCGCTGCATCACCTGCCACCCACCCCCTTATTACACCAGCCGCGAGACGGCCTTCGTCGGCGAGGGCTCGTGGCTCGACACCCATGCGGTCTTCGACATCCCCCATCTGACGAATATCTACGAGACCGCGCCCTACCTGCACGACGGTCGCGCCGACACCTTGGAGGAGATCTGGACCCGCTTCAACCCGAACGACGAGCACGGCGTCACCAACGACATGACCAAAGACCAGTTGAATGACCTCATCGAGTATTTGAAGACTCTTTAGGGAGGTTTGCGTAGCGCTATGTTGAAACGCCCCGCGATCTTCTTGTTGACGATTGCAGCGGCACTGACGGCACCAGCGGCCGAGCTCGAAGGTGAGCCCTTTGTCTACACGAAGTGGGAGACCTTCTACGCCGAAGAGGGGGGCCTCCCAAACGATCACATCTTCTCCGTCACAGCCGACGGCGACCGGGTCTGGGTCGGGACCGAGGGCGGTCTTGCGCTCTATGAAAACGGCCGATGGCGGTCGTGGACCGAGACCGACGGGCTGCCGTGGAACGTGGTTTCGGACATCGCCGTCAGCCAAAAAACCGGCGATGTCTGGCTGGCGCTCTTCGGCGGCGGGGTGGCCCGATTCTCGGGCGGCCGCTTCGACCACTTCCACCAGCTCAACAGCGGTCTCGCCAACGACGTGGTCTACGGCATCGACATCCTCGACGACACCGTGTGGATCGCAACGACTGCTGGGATGAGCTCGTACGACACGGTCACCGGGCAGTGGCGGATCTTCACCGAGAAGAACGCACCCATGGAGGAGATCTGGTGCTACAGCGTCGATGCGGGGGACGGCAAGGTCTTCGCGGCAGTCTGGGGCGGCGGCATCCTCGAGTGGGATGCGGCCACCGGGCACTGGAACGCCCATCGCGACCCCGACCGCGAGATGGAGATCGACCTCTATCGCGATGACGGTCTGATCCACATCATCACGACCTCGGCGAGCTACGTCGACGGCATCCTGTGGGCGTCCACCTACTTCGGCCTCAGCCGCTACGACGGCCGCCACTGGCGTGGATATATGAGCAAGGACTCGGGCCTCGCCAGCTCATTCATCAATCTCTCGGTGGCGCGGAGCGGAACCAGCTGCTCCAACGCCACCGACATGGGTCTCGCGGTCTTGATCGACTTTGCCAGCGATACCTGGGTCAGCTACCGCCGCATCAGCGAAGACGCCGAGACGTGGACCGCCCAGGTCATGGTCGGCAATGAGGTGCTGCGGTCCGTCGCCACCGACCTCGACCTGCCGAACGATTTTGCGATCGCCGTCGAGCATCAGGGCACCGACATCTGGATCGGCACCGGCCATGGTCTCGCCCGCGGCATCGGGACGGGCTACTGGGACGGGCTACGCGGCCCCGAACCTGATACGGAGGCCGAATGACGGGCTCTAGGCTGGTCGCCGTGTTGGCCTCGGTACTGGTCATTGCTGGCTTCGGCATGGCGGACGAGCCACCCCAGGAGACCGAAAAACCGACCTACGGTGACACGCCGCCCAAGTATCAACCCTACGGTCGCTTCACCGATCCGTACGAGCGCTTCTTCCTCGACCCCATCGAGTACCGGGGGTACGGTCGCGAGCTGGCCGAGCCCGACAACGTCGAAAGCGTCAAGATCGGATTCCTCGGACCCATCGAGGCGACGGTGTCGGTCGCCACCGGCGGCGCCTCGCACGAGGAGCCGCTCGGCCGCAAGATGCTCCAGGGCGCCCGGCTTGCTATCGAGCACGCCAACGCCCGCGGCGGCTATCGCGCGGACGGCACACCCTACGAGCTCGTGGTGCGCAACGACAACGGTCTCTGGGGCGCGAGCGGCAACGAGATCATCCACCTCGCCTACCGCGACCGGGTGTGGGCGATCCTCGGCACCATCGACGGCGCCAACAGTCACATCGCCATCCGCGTCGCGTTCAAGGCCGAGATCCCGATCATCAACACCGGCGACACCGACCCCACCTTTGTCGAGACCCTCATCCCGTGGTCCTTTCGCAACATCACCGACGACCGCCAGATGAGCTATCTGCTGGCCGATTTCGTCTTCACCGAGCTCGGTCTCGAGCGGGTGGCGGCGCTGCGGGCGAGCAATCGATACGGACGGATCTCGATCGACGAGTTCCGCGACGCCGCCACCCGCCTTGGCCACCCCTTCCTCGCCGAGCTCCAGTACCGGGTCGGCGACACCGATTTCCGGCCCCAGCTCGAGCGCATTCGCGCCCTCGAGCCGGACGTGGTGGTGACCTGGGGCGACGCCGCCGAGTCGGCGCTGATTCTCCGCCAGATGCGCGAGATGGGGATGGAACAGTGGTTGGTGGGTTCGGACCGGATGGTGACGCCCGAGTTCCTCGAGCTCGCCGGCGACAACATCGGCAAGGTCGCCGCAGGCTACCCCTGGGATCCGACCCGCAGCGACCCGAAGTATCGCGCTTTCGTCGACGCCTTCAACGACCGTTTCGGTGAGCCGCCAGAGACCTACGCCGCCCACGCCTACGACGGCATGACCATGATCATCGAGGCCATCGAACGGGCCGGTCTCAACCGGGCGAGGATCCGCGACGAGCTGGCGGCCGTCAAGCGCTGGCACGGTGTCACCGGTCAAAAGGTCTTCGACAACGTTTTTTCCAACCGTAGCCCGGCGGTGCTGGCGCTCGTCAAGGATCGGCGGTGGACATTCCGGACGGCCTCGGGCTCGGCGCCCGAATCCACACACTCGGCGAATAAGTTCATGCTTTCGGACCCGCTGGCCTTCACCGGCGTCGAGACGCTCGACCGCAGCTCCGCCCGACCGTCCGAGATCCGTATCGGCCTCTTCGCCCCGGACGGTGCCACGGATCCCGTCGGTCGGAGCATGGTGCGCGGGGCGACCATCGCCGTCGACCTCGCCAACACCGGTGCCGGCGATTCGGCCGTCCCCATCCGTCTCATCCGACGTTGGGATCCCGATCCGTGGCGGGGGGGAGCGCGCGAGGTCGTGCGGCTGGTCTACGAGGACCGGGTTCTGGCGCTGATCGGAGGTCCCGACGGCGCCTCCACCCACGTCGCCCAACAGGTCGCCACCAAGGCGCTGCTGCCCTTGATCGCTCCGGTCTCGTCGGACCCGTCACTCACCCACACCCGGGTCCCATGGATATTCCGTCTGCCACCCGATGACACCACGCAGGCCCGGCTGCTCGTCGAGCAGGGTGTTGTCGGCCGAGATCTGAAACGGATCGGTCTCGTGACCGGGACCGATCACGACAGCCGGGCGGCAGCCACCGAGCTGCTGCACGCCCTCGAACGGGCCGGCAGATCACCAGTGTGTCACCTCAGAATCGGGGAGCAGGCGGATCTGGGCGAGGTGTGCCGACGCCTCACCGCCTTCAACCTCGATGGGCTCATTATCCGAGCTCCAAGCGAAGTGCTGGCACAGCTCGGTTCCACCCTGGCGTCGATAGATCTTGGTCTGCCGGTCCTCGTCCCATGGATTCCCGGATTCGAACCCGGGACGGCGGAGGCGCCCTGGGTCGAGTGGGTCGCCGTCGCGCCATTCGACGACCTCATCGGGAGCATCGCTCTGAGAGAGCTCGAACGAGAGTACGTGCGGCGCTGGGGTGAGGAGCCGAGCCCCGAGGCGGTCTACGCCTTCGACGCCGTGCGAATGATCATCGAGGCGGTCCGCGGAGGAGCCACCGGCCGCGCGGATCTGCGGCGCGCTCTTTCGGATCTCGACGGGCTCGAGCTGGCGAGCGGTGAGCTGCGGCTCGACAACGGCGGCGGCAATATTGGTCGAGCCGTGCTCCGAGCTTTACTCCCGACCGTCGAGGTAACGGGTGTTGTAGATCCGGTGGAGCCGGGCCCTCCGGTCGTCGACGTCGGTGCCTCGAGCCGGTAGCGGTCCAACTGTGGCGCCGTCCTTCGTGTACAAATTCATGTCCTTGCACCAGCCACCGCGGATCGAAAAAACCAGAGCAGAACCTCCTCATTTTATTTGCGATTGCGTCTCGACATCAAGCCAACACCGTGATAGGTTGATTGCGTTCGATCAATAGAATTAGTTAGTTAGTGTGGTTTGTTCCTGCGGCCAGACCGGTGACCCTGAAGACCTGGCCTCCAGGCCAGTGCACCGTCAGGGATGGGAAGTTCCCATCGCTCGAACTGGTTTCAGAATTGCCGCAGTCCGCACATCAGCATCGGAGCCAAGTTCAAAATCCTGAAGAACATCCTGCGGATGAGGTGGGCGGAATGGAGCCAACGGTCAGATTCGAACTGACGACCTAGTGATTACGAATCAGTTGAACGAATCAAAGCAAGTGATGGCCCTCGTTTGA
>JAIVTZ010000203.1:0-6433 GCA_049188105.1 Deltaproteobacteria bacterium
TCGGCGCCATTGTCGAGAAGACCCAGTCCCGTTTCGCACTCGTCGTACTCTCGGCTCGCCGTGCTCGCCAGATCAACGCCTACTTCAACCAGCTCGGCGAGGGCCTCGGTGGGTATATCCCGCCGCAGGTTCACTCCCTGTCACGCAAGCCGCTTTCGATTGCTTTCGAGGAGATCGCGGCAGACAAGGTCGTCGTAGACATCGTCGAGTAGCAGCATGCTCACCGGTCGTCGGATCCTGCTCGGGGTCACTGGCGGCGTAGCTGCTTTCAAGGCCGCCTACCTGGCTCGCCGACTGGTGGAGCGTGGTGCCGAGGTGCGCTCGATCATGACGCGATCGGCCCACGAATTCCTCGGGCCGCAAACCCTGGCTGCGATCACTGGGTCGGCTCCGTACGACGACCTGTTCGGGGCTGAGTCGGTAAGTCCCCACACCGAGCTTGCAGCGTGGGCGGACCTGATTGTGATTGCTCCTGCCACCGCGGCGACGATGAGGGCGTAGGGAATCTGGGTCCGCACGTGGTCCATGTGATCCGACGCCGATGCCATCGAAGAGATGATGGTGGTATCCGAGATCGGCGAGCAATGGTCACCAAAAACACCACCGCCCAGGACTGCGGCGAGATAGAGAGGCAGCGAGCCACCCTGAGCCGCCGCCAACGGCACGGCGATGGGCACCATCAGAGCGAAGGTGCCCCAGGATGTGCCGGTGGCGAACGCCATGAAGGAGGCCAGGACGAACGATCCCGCCACGGCCACCTTGGTGCTGCCGGCGCCACCGATGATGCCTGCCACATACGCCCCCGTACCGAGCTCCCGCACGACGCCGCCCAGGGCAAAGGCGAGTAAGAGGAGAGAGACCACGGGAATCATGCCTCCCATCCCCTTGAAGACGAGGTCCATGAAGACCCTCCCCGACATGCGGCAGGGGCCGAGGGAGATCACGGTCAGGACCGCCAGGCTCGCCAGCACGGCCCACAAGACAGCGGTGGAACCGGAGCTGGCCTGGATCATCTCCCAGAGCCCGGCGTCGGGGGAGCTCCCCCGTCTGCCGGTGATGAGAATTCCCGCCACGATGGCCCCGACCATCGTCACGACCGGGAGGACCAGATAGAGAGCCCTCGGCTGGATCCCGGGAAGCGGGGTGGTCGTCAGCACCTCCTCGGCCACCATGGGTTTGGCGCCATCGGCCAGGAGCTTTCCCTCCTCTCTGGCCCGGCGTTCGGCCGTGCGCATGGGACCGATCTCCCGACCGGTCAGAATCGTCACCAGAACCAGGAGGATGGCGAGCATGGGATAGATGTTCCAGCGGATGCTGGCCAGCAGGACGGCCACCGGATTGGCGACCCCCTGCACGGCAAGAAGCCCGATCACCAACGCACCCCAGCCGTTGAAGGGAACCAGAATGCAGACAGGAGCCGAGGTGGAGTCACATATGTAGGCGAGCTTCTCCCGGCTCACCCGGTAGCGATCGGTGAGAGGCCGCCCTACGGTTCCGGCCACGAGGGCCGTGATCGAGCTTTCCACCGTGATCAGGACACCGAGCAGAAAGGGCACCATCTGGGCCTGGCGACGATTGGTGACCCACCGGCGATCAGAAACCCGAAGGACGAAACCCTCCACGCCTCCGGTGGCGCTGATCAGGGTCAGGACGGAGCCGACGAGCAGGCTGTACAGCAGGATCCGGGTATTGCCCACATCGTGAAACACGGCAACGATCGAGGTCACCGTGGAGCCCGTCGCGGCGATCGGGTTCCAACCCTCTACCACCCACCAGCCCATCCACACCCCCAGAAGGAGGGCCGCGTAGATCTGCTTCTTCCACAGCGCCAGACCAAGCGCAGCCAACGGAGGCAGGAGGGACCAGATGCCGAAGGATGTCATCGTTCGGCACTATACAGGAGGCTCGTGGTTCGAATTCGGAATTCGGAATTCGGAATGCTGGAGGAATTTCGGATTTCGGATTTCGGATTTCGGATTTGCCGCCCCCCAGCTACAATCCTCCGCCGGGAAGCCACAGTCGGCCCGCAAGGGCGCGTTCACCGGAGGTGCCTGGCTCCCACATTGTCGATGTCCTCATCGTCAATGTGGCGTGCCTGGCATCCTCTCGCGGCAGCGCCTCCCCGGAGCACAAGTACGGAAGCGCTCCGCATGCAGCCTAGCGCAGAGTCATACCCTGGAAGAGCGGTTCGGCTTCGATGAGGCTTCGAAGCTCAGGATTTCCCCTTTCATAGGCGAAACGAACTCGCTCCCGCCACTCGGGCTCGCCCAATAGAACGCTGACCTGGGCCCGCTTGAAGAGGGCCATGGCGTAGCCGGGATGGTCCTGGGGAACCAAATCCAGGGCTTCAGCGGCTTCGGCGGGACGTCGTGCCGCCAGGTAACAGACGCCGAGCTCGAGATTTCGATTGAAGGCCTCGGCCTGCAGGCTCCGGGCGTTTTCGAACGCCCTGATCGCTGCCGGGGTGTTGCCCATCGCCATTTCGAGCTCGCCCAACCGCGTCCAATCGGCCGCCGGCGACTCTTTCAAGACGACGATCCGCTTCAGAAGCTGAGCAGCATCCTCGATTCGACCCTCACCCTCGCGAATTCGCGCCAGGGCCTCCAGGGCGGGCAGTCTCCGGGGCATCGCGGACAGCACCTCTTCGAAGAGCGGCGCCGCGAGATCCCAGCTCCGAATACGAAAATAATGCATCGCGAGGTAGTGCTGGAGATCGACCGATCCCGGGTGGATCCGCTCGGCCTGCGCGAAGAGCTGCAGCGCCCGCCTTTCGTTTCCGAGGATGGAATAGGCTACCGCCAGCCGCACCGTCACCATCAAGTTTTCGCTATCCTCCGCCAACACCCTCTCGAAGACCCTGATGGAGGCCTCATATTCCTGCCTGACAAAGAGCGCCGATCCCTCATTCAGATCGCCAAAGAGGTGGGTCATGTCCTTGGGATCGGGTGCATCCTCGCGCACCGGGGCCGAGCTCGCCCATCCGACATATCCCAGGCTCGCGAGCTGCCTCCTGGTCTCCTCGTCAAGGAGGTCGGCCGAGGATTCATCCTCGACGGCGGGCAGCAGCGCATAGTCGCGGATCGCCTCCTCGATCTCCGGGTCGATCACCACGTCATGGCTCAGATTTACGGACTCCGAGGGATCCGACCGCAGGTCGTAGACCTCCGTCTCCCCCGACCGGATCACCTTGATGGAACCCCGCACGGCCATTATCTGGGGCTGCCATCCGTATTGAAGATAGGGTTTCAGGGCTTCTCCCATCACGATCTCCGGATCGGCGGCCAGGAGATCGTACGTTGAGTCGAGACTCGCCCAGCCGAGGATCGTATCGAAGACCCGCCGGATGCTGACTGCGGTCTCCACATGAGCCGTCGGGATCCCGCTGCCCACCATGATCAGAGGCACCCGCATCACCCCGCGATAGAGCAGATTCCCGTGCAGAAACTCGCCGTGATCGCCGAGTCCCTCGCCGTGATCGCCGACCACCAGAATTCTCGAGTCTGTGCCCTCGTTTCGCTCTTCGAAGCCCTCGATCAACCGCCCCAGCTCCCGGTCCATATAGGCGATCTCCCCGAGATACGGGGAGGACGGGTAGCGGGAGCGAAAGGGCTCGGGAGGCGCGTACGGCTCGTGTGGATCGAAGTAGTGGACCCACACAAAAACGGGTCCTCCCGCATTCGACTTCAGGTACTCCAGCGCCCGTTGGGTGGTGGGGCCTGCTGTGCGCTCGGCGCTGCCCTTTCCCAGATCGTCGTCGTAGTGATCGAAGCCCCGCGCCAGCCCGAAACGCCGCTTGAGCGGATATCCGGATATGAACGCCGCGGTTGAGTAGCCGGCCGCCCGAAGCCGTTCTGCGAGGAGAATCCGGTCGTCGTCGAGAAACCGCGAGTTCTCATGGATACCGTGCTCCGAGGGGTAGAGCCCGGTGAGGATCGAGGTGTGGGCCGGGAGGGTCATCGGCGCGGTCGTCCACGCCTGCGAGAATCGCGTGCCCCGGCCGGCCAGCGCGTCAAGCGTCGGCGTCTCGACGGCATCGGACTCGAAGCCCAGACTGTCGGCCCGGGTGGTGTCCAACGTGACCAGGAGGATGGAAGGCCGGGGTATATCGACCTCCGCCGGCGGCTGCGACCGCTCCGGCGCGCACGAGGCAAAGGCCAGGGCCAGGAAAACGACAATAAGGCTCGCGGCGGCTCTTCTGCACATGATGGAATCCTGTTAGACCGCGATGAGACGAAATCGCGGCGGCCGATGTTATCATGCACCCGCCGCCGCAACTGAAACGAGACATAATCGAGGCGAGAATGATCAAGCTTGGCCACCACACCATCGATCTTCAACTCCGCCACACCTTTCGCCTGGCTCGGGGAGACAGCGACTCTCGCCGGGTCCTGGTGGTGGAAATCGAAGACGATGGTCTCATCGGTCGCGGAGAGGCGGCTCCCATCGCCCGCTACGGGCAGGACGCTGCTTCGGCCGCCCGGGCGGCCGAGGCGATGGTGGCTCGGATTGACGACCCCCGAGCCTTCGAATCGGCTGCAGCCCGAGCCGCCGTGGCCGGGGAGCCGGCGGCGGAGGCCGCCGTGGACATGGCTCTGCGCGACCTGGCTGGGAAGAGATTCGGAGCACCGCTCTACGAGCTGATGGGAATCGATCCGAGCTCCATGCCGGTCACATCGTTCACCATCGGCATGGATACGCCCGAAATCGTCGAAGAAAAGGTTCGCGAGGCCGCAGGATTCGAGGTTCTGAAAGTCAAGATGGGCTCGACGAACGATCGCCGCGTGCTGGAGACGGTTCGCAGCGTGACGGATTGTCCGATAAGGGTGGACGCCAACGAGGGCTGGACTCTGGAGGATGCCGTTGCTCGTCTCGAATGGCTGCAGGAGATGGGGGTGGAGCTCGTGGAACAGCCGCTGCCCGCCGATCAGCACGCAGAAATGTGCGAGCTCAAGAAACAGAGCCCCCTGCCTCTTTTTGCCGACGAGAGCGTCGCCCGCGCCGAGGACATCCCCCGCCTGGCCGAGGCCTTCGATGGCATCAACATCAAGCTGATGAAATGCGGCGGTCTCGGCGAGGCCCTGCGTATGATCCATGTGGCCCGCGCCCACGGATTGAAGATCATGCTCGGCTGCATGGTGGAATCGTCCATGGCGATCACCGCCGCGGCGCATATCGCCCCTCTCGTCGACTACGCCGACCTCGACGGCAACCTCCTCATCACCAACGACCCCTTCATTGGGGCCGAGGTCTCAGAAGGGAAGCTCGTCCTGCCGATCGAACCCGGTCTGGGTGTGCGGGATCGTCGGTAACAAGGGAGTCAGAGAAATGGCCTGTGTGATCGGAATAGACGCCGGCGGAACAAAGACCGTGGGGATCCTGGCCGACCAGTCCGGGAAGGTACTGTCCAAGGCGATATCCGGCAGCGCCAACCTGGTCATGAAGGGAGAGCTCGCGGTCGAGAAGGTCATCTTCGACGTCATCGAGTCCCTGGATGCTCCCGAGCCGGTGGCCGCGCTCTGCCTCGGCATCGCCGGCGTGGGGCAGCCCGGCGCCGACCAGTTGATCCGTGACGTCCTGCGCCGCCTCGGCCAACGCCAGTCCATTCGCGTCGTGAACGACGCCCTGATAGCGCTCGTCGCCGGTGCTCCGTCCGGTGTCGGAATCGTCGTGGTGGCCGGGACAGGATCCATCGCCTACGGGGTCGATCCCGACGGCAACACGGCGCGTTCCGGCGGTTGGGGCTATCTCCTCGGCGACGAGGGATCGGCTTTCTGGCTGGGCCACTATGCGGTGAGACACGCCATCCGCGCCGCCGACGGACGAGGACCAGCCACGACACTTTACGACCTGATCTGCGAGAAGCTCGGCGTCTCGAATCCCACCGGGCTGGTGGAGTGGTTCTACGACCAGGAGCTCTCCCGCAATCGGGTCGCCGACCTGGCCTCACTGGTGGAGGCGGCGGGCCTTGATGGTGACGCAGCGGCGGAAGACCTTCTGGACCAGGCGGGCGGCCACCTCGCCACGGCCGCCAAGGCGGTGGCCAATCAACTCACCTTCCCCGATCGTCATCCCATCGTCCTGTCCGGCGGAGCCTTCAAAGCGTGCCCGAGCCTCATCCGGCGTTTGCAGGGTCGCCTTGCCTCGCCCGAGGTCGAGGTCAGGTCGCTCGAGGTCGAGCCGGCCATGGGCGCCGTCACCCTCGCCCTGGAGCTGGTGCAGTGAGCTCGAGTCGAGGATGCGGAGCCGCGACCTGTCACGGCGGAGCGCGGAGCGCGAAGCCGGAAGCGGAGACAGACAACCAGAGAACGATGGCTGCGGCTCACGCCGCAGCCGAAATCTGTCGCCCCTCCAGGGCTTTTCGCATGTTGGATCTCGCTATCCCTGGGGCTGACGCCCCAGGCTATGAATCTGACGCCCCTTCGGGGCTTTCCCG
>JAIVTZ010000204.1:0-6416 GCA_049188105.1 Deltaproteobacteria bacterium
GGTTGGGAGACCGAAGGTGTTAAAGAGGTCGAGCAGGATGATATCGGTGAGCATGACGGCGAGAAATATCGTTATCAGCTCGGGCATGGTGAAGAACTGCGGGTGGAAGATCCCCTTGCGGGCCACCTCCATCATGCCCGACGCAAAGGTCACGCCGGCGAGCATGCCGAGGCTTGCTATGACCATGATCACGGTGCGTGGCGCGACCCGTGAACCGATCGACGAGTTGAGGAAGTTGACCGCGTCGTTACTGACACCAACGATCAGGTCGGCGATGGCGAGCGCGAAGAGGACCACGATTGCGAACTCGAACACGTCATCACCTCGGCTTGTAGTGTTGCGGTCTCCGGACGAACGAGAAGCCGGCGCGACGATTGTACAGGCTATTGTCGATGAACATTGAAATCGATCGATGATCGATTAGGCTGTCTCTGTGCGAATCATCGTCAATCCGGCGGCAGCAGGGGGTCGGCTCGGCCGCGAATGGCCTCTAACGGCCGAACGCCTCGCCGAGTGGGGGCTGTCCGCGCCTGCGGTCTTCACCGAGGCGCCGGGCCACGCCACCGAGCTCGCGGCCGCCGCGGTCGCCGATGGGGTTGCACGGGTGGTGGTGGCGGGGGGCGACGGCACGGTCTGCGAGGCGGCGGAAGGCCTGTACCGCGCGGGCGGCGGCGAGCTCGCGATCCTGCCGCTCGGCACCGGCAACGACGCCGCGCGGTCCCTCGGTGTGCCTCACGATCTCGAGGACGCGGCGCGGGCTGCGGTCGACGGCCGTTGCCGGCCGGTTGACCTCATCCGGATCGGCGACCGCGTCGTGCTCAACGCCATCGGGATCGGACTCACCGCCAACATCAACGACCGCGCGGCGAAGATCAAGTGGGTGCGCGGCATCGCCGTTTACCTGATCGCAGCGCTGTCGGCCCTCGTTGGTCATCGCGCGGAAAAGGTCCGGATGGTCACCGAAGAGCAGACCTACGAGGGGACCATGTTGATTCTCGCGGTGCACGGCGGGCCGACCACCGGCGGCGGCTTCGCCCTGACGCCGGCGGCGGTTCCGGACGACGGGCTGCTCGATGTCTGCCTGGTAGAGGAGGTCGGTCCGCTCGGTCGTTTGGCACGATTGGCGGCCGCCATGCGGGGGGGGCTGGGCAAGAAAAAGGGGACCCACCAGCTGCAGGCGCCGTGGCTCGAGCTCCACTTCGAGAATCCGTTGCCCGCGCACCTCGACGGCAACTCGGTGACCCTGGAACCGCCCATCGTGCGGTTCGAGGTCGTGCCGGGGGCGCTCACGGTGGTAGTGCCGGAGAAGGATCCAGTTTTGAGTTCTTAGTTTTGAGTTTTGAGTTAGTCCCGGCGCATTCCGGCTCATGCGGTTGGTTGTGTGGAAACTCAAAACTCATAACTCAAAACTCAACACTTGAAATCGGATGTGATTCCACCTGATGTTGTGGTTGTCAACCAAAATCCGGGTTGGACGTCGTATGGTTGTGTTGCGAGCAGGAGCCATGGACCCATCTCGAACAGATCTTTCCCAAGCGGACGACGCGCTGGTGCTGCGGGCGCAAGACGGCGACCGCGACGCCTTCGGCGAGCTGGTCAACCGCCATCAGCGCCGGGTGTGGATGGTGTGCCGCCAGTACGTCGGCGTGGATGATGCCGACGCGGCGGCCCAGGACAGCCTGGTCAAGGCCTTCACCAGAATCGACGCCTTCGACCGCCAGGCGGCCTTTTCGACCTGGCTGACCCGAATCGCCATCAATACCTGCCTCGACGAGCTGCGAAGGCGGCGCCGCGCAGCACCGATCGTGGACGAATCCGGGGATGAAGAGAGCGTCGGCGTACTCGCGCAGGTGCCGGACGGCAGGGCGGGGCCCGAGGCGAGATCGATGCAGCGCCAGGCGGTGGCCTCTCTCGAAGCCGGCGAGGAGGCCCTGGCCCCACGGCAACGTGAGATCTTCCGGCTTCGTTTCTACGCCGAGATGGAGCTCGAGGACATCGCCGAGGCGCTCGACGTCCATGTGGGAACCGTCAAGACGCAGCTGCACCGGGCGGTGCACCGGCTGCGCCGGGAGTTGGGAGCATACCGATGAAGATTCATCTCGATGAACACGAGATCACCGCGGCTGTGTCCGGCCTCGAGCTCGAGGGAGCGGCCGTAGAGCACCTGAGGTCGTGCTTGAGCTGCCGCCAGCAGGTGTCTTTGATGCGGAACGTCATCGATGCGCGACGGCGGCGCCTCGAGGCCGAGGCTCCGGACTGGGAGCGGCAACGGCAGGAGATCCTGTTGCGGCTGCGATCGCCGTCGATGGCCCCGCCCAAGCGGCGGCGGTGGACCCGTCCGCTACTTGCGGTGGCCGCAGTCCTGGTGGCGGCGGTCGGGCTCAGGGCCCTGTGGATGCCGCCGCCGCCAACCGATCCCGCGACCGGTTCAGAGCTGCCCGTGGAGCAGATCCTGGCCGAGGTCGAGGCGGTGTTGGCCGACGACTCCATCCCGGGATTCGAGCTCATCGACCCGGGGTTGGACGGTACTATCTACGAAAATGGAGCATCGTGAGGGGGCGGGAGTGGAGGCAGCCATGACGAAGCTGATTACCAGCCAAACCAAACACCTATTGATCATCATCGTGGTTCTCGCGGTGGTGAGCCCGCTGGCGGCGAACGATTTCGACCTCCCACCCGGGAAGTGGTGGGAGGACCAACGGCTGGTGAGCCGGATCGGGCTTACCGAAGAGCAGCAGGAACAGATTCGAGACGTGGTCTTCGAGCATGCACGGCGGATGATCGATCTCAAGGCCGATGTCGACAAGGCCGGGCTCGATCTCGCAAGCTCTGTCGACCAAAAAATATTCGACCCGGTACCGGTGCGCGCGGCCTACGCCAATTTTCAGACCGCACGCCAGAAGCTCGAGAACGAACGCTTCGAGATGTTGCTCGCAATACGGCAGGTCTTGACCTACGAGCAGTGGCAGAAGATCGAGGAAATCAAGCGTCGAATGAAACAGATGCGATCGGACCGTCGGCCCGGCGCCCGCGGGCAGGAGGGACAGCGCCCCCAGGGGGACCGGGCACCGGGGTTCTGAGTAAAGGGCACACAGGGCACAGGGTTCAGGGCACAGGGTTCAGGGCACAGGGTGCACAGGGTGCACAGGGTTCAGGGCACAGGGTTCAGGGCACAGGGTGCACAGGGTTCTGGGCACAGGGAAACCATGGGTGGACCCGGTCTGACTTGTACCCTGAACCCTGGACCTTGAACCTTGAGTGGCAGGTGGCTTTCTGTTGACAGCAAACGCCCTGTCTGTTACAAATAACGCCCCTTTGACTGGGGAGAGGTGTGGAATGAGCGATTATGCAGTAGTTGAGCACGGCGGCAAGCAGTACCGGGTGAGCCCGGGCGACGAGCTGCTGGTGGAGCGCACCCAGCCCGATCTCAAGACGGGCGACGACTTGGTCTTCGAGCGGGTGATGCTTGTCAGCCAGAACGATGCCGTCCGTGTCGGACAGCCGGTGGTTGACGGCGCGTCGGTGCGGAGCCGCGTCTTGGCGCCGGTGCGTGGCGAAAAGATCATCGTATTCAAGAAGAAGCGCCGCAAGGGATACAAGCGGAAGAACGGCCATCGGCAGGACTACTACAGGGTCCGGGTCGAGGCCATCGAAGCGTAGGAGACATCATGGCGCACAAAAAAGGACAGGGCTCGAGCCGGAACGGTCGTGACTCGCACTCCAAGCGTCTCGGCACCAAGGTCGGCGACGGACAGCAGGTCACGGGCGGGACCATTCTGGTCCGCCAGCGCGGTACCCATTTCAAGCCCGGAAACAACGTCAAAAGGGGCGGCGACGACACCCTCTTCGCGACCTCGACGGGCCAGGTGAAGTTCCAGAACCGCGGTCGTCTCGGTCGGTTCATCAGCATCGTCGTCAACTGAGAACCACTCATCTCAGGTGGGACTCTCGCACAACCCCATGACATCTCGAAACGAGCCAACGAGCGCGGCTTCGTCGCACTCCCCGTGTATGACCTAAGATGAGCGATTCTCACCGGCGATCTGCACCAAGCTCTTGCGCTCTGGCGAAGTGCGAAAATGCTCCGAATACCGATGGGTATGCGTCCGCTTTTCGCAAGCACCAGAACATCAAGATCTTGGCACATCTCTTCCGGCAGAACCGCTCATCTTAGGTGTGAATCATGCTTGTTGACTCGGTACGGATTACGGTGCGCGCGGGTGACGGCGGCAACGGCTGCGTTTCATTCAGACGCGAGAAATTCGTGCCACGGGGCGGGCCGGACGGCGGTGACGGGGGGCGCGGTGGGAGCGTAATCCTCGTCGTCAACGAAGGTCTCAACACCCTCCTCCATCTCCACAATCGGCGTCTGGTACGGGCCGAACGGGGTCAGCACGGTAGGGGCACAAACAAGACCGGCGCAGGTGGAGCCGACGTCAAGCTGCCAGTACCCCCCGGCACGGTGGTCCGCACCGCCGCCGGGAGTGATGTCCTCGCCGACCTGGTGGCGCACGGCGAGGAGTTGGTGGTGGCGCATGGCGGTCGCGGCGGCCGGGGCAACGCCCGGTTCACCTCACCTACCAACCGTGCCCCACGAGTGGCCGAGGACGGCGGACTGGGCGAGAAACTCGATCTCGACCTCGAGCTCAAGCTGCTCGCCGATGTGGGTTTGGTGGGATTGCCCAACGCGGGCAAGTCCACCTTGCTGTCACGACTTTCTGCGGCTCGTCCAAAGGTTGCGGACTATCCCTTTACGACCATCGAACCGCACCTGGGGGTCGTGTCGGCGCCCGGCGACGAGCTCCGCACCCTGGTGATGGCCGATATTCCGGGGCTGATCGAGGGCGCTCACGAGGGTGCAGGTTTGGGGACACAGTTCCTGCGCCACGTGGAACGCTGTCCGGTGCTTGCCCACCTCGTCGATCTTTCTCAGGAGATCTCGCTTGAAGACCGAGTTGATACCATTCGATCCGAGCTCGAAGCCCACGCGGCGCCGCTCGAGATGCGACCCTGGGTGCTGATCGGCACCAAGCTCGATGCAGTAGCTGATCGAGAATCGGTCCTCGCAATGCTGGAGGCTGTCGGCGACGCCCACGGAGTTTCGTCACGGCCCATTTCGGCGGTGACCGGGGAGGGAATCGATCGGTTGCTGGAATTGCTGTTCGGTTTGGTAGAGGAGGTCAAGGCGGAGCCATGAAACGGCGAATCGCGATTTACGGTGGAAGCTTCGATCCTTTTCACCTGGGTCATCTTGTGCCAACGGTGCGCGCCCAGGAAACCTTTGGCTTCGAAGCCGTGTACTTCGTTCCGGCGGGCTCGCCGCCGCACAAGGATTTGGGGCCGCTGACCGCCGTCACGCACCGTCTCGCCATGGTGGCGATGGCGACGCTGCCATATGAGAACTTCTTCACCTCCGATGACGAGGTCTTCGCCCCCCAACCCACCTACTCGGTGGAGACGGTACGGCGTTTCCAGAGGCGATTCCCAGACAGCACGCTCTACTTCATCCTCGGCTCCGATTCGTTTTCCCAGATCGCAACCTGGGAGCTCTGGGAGGAGTTGGTGGACTCTGTCCATCTGGTGGTGTTGCACCGCGCCCATATGTGGGGTCGGGAGTTGGAGGCTCGGGTCCCGGCGCGCTTGCGGCCGCGGTTGCGGTTAACCGAACCCTTCGAGCATGTTCCTGATCCGGAGGAATTGACCGTGTACCTGCTGAACCACGAACCCTTCCCGATCTCCGGAACCTCGATCCGCGACCGCCAGAGTCGCGGACTGCCGATTCGCGAGCTGGTGCCGCACGAGGTCAACTCCTATATTGAAAAGTACGGTCTCTATGCGCCAACCGCCGGGACCCAGGAATGATGCGGGACGCCGAAGGCCTCGGCCCCCTGCAAATCGCCGCGCGTGCCGCCGCCGACAAGAAGGCCTTTCAGATCGTGGGTCTCGAGGTCGGTGATCTCACGTCCTACACTGACAGCTTGCTCATATGCTCGGGCGCCAGCGACCGCCAGGTCGCAGCGATAGCCGACGAGGTGCAGCGGCAGCTGAAGGATGCAGGCCGGCGACCACTCCACGTCGAGGGCCAGTCACACGCCGAATGGGTTCTCCTTGACTACGGTGACTTCGTGGTCCATGTTTTCACCGAGGAGCGGCGCACGTATTACGGGCTCGACGGGTTGTGGGGGGACGCCCCGAAGCTCGAGGCTGACACCCTCGGCATCGGTGAGACCGAGCTCCCGTGAAGCGAAACCCGGTGAGATATGCGGGTAACCCGCATTTCTCACCGGGTTTCTCAACGAGGATGGCGAAGGGTAGTCAGATGTTGGGTTTTTCGCGAATCGGGCGACGCAGGCGTAGTCGCGCTACGTTGAGGAGCACGATTTGCGAAAAGCACGACAGATGGCTGCCATTCGCCG
>JAIVTZ010000205.1:0-6405 GCA_049188105.1 Deltaproteobacteria bacterium
CCTGGCCGAGGTCGGCGAAGACCACCGCCACACCGGTGTCCTGGCACAGCGGCACTTCGGTCTCGCGGGCGATCTCGGCGTTGCGCAGGAGTTGGTCGAGGATCTCGCGCGCGGTGCCGGAGGTCTCATCGTCGCGCGCGGCCTGCAGCGCCGCCACCACGTCCGCGGGCAGCTCGACGTTGCTGCGCCGGCACATCTCAGCGATGGCCTCGGTTACTTGTCCCACGTCTATCTCGCGCATGAATGCCTTTCGTGAACTACCGGGCCGGATCAAGATCCGGCCCCTCCTGCCAGCGTAAGGGGTCACGCCTGGTCGATGGTCGTCGTCCCTGTTGTTGCCGTTCTCTGTGTCTCCGTGTCTCTGTGGTTTAGATGTGTGTGCGTGGATGCTGCGCCTGCTACCATTCGCGGACGGAGGAGTCGTTGATCTACAAGACATCTTCACAGCGTGGCGTCGGGTTTGGGGGCATGGGCGGGCCGAGCGTGCCGATCCCGAGGGACCTCATCGGCATCCTGGCGGCGCTCTTCGTCACATTCTCGCTCCAGTTCTTCGAGGGCGCCGCGATCATCCCCGCGCTGCTGCGTCTGACGCCGGCGGTCTTCAAGGGCTTTGTCTGGCAGATCTTCACCTACCCCTTCATCGGCTGGGGCGGCTCGGGTCTGTGGTTCCTGGTCGAGCTGTTGATTCTCTTCTGGTTCGGCCGCGACGTCTTCTGGCGCCTCGGCCGGCAGCGGTTCTGGACCCTGCTGGCGCGCGCCGCCATCGGCGCGGCGGTGGCGGCGGTGGTTGTACAGCTCGTGCTATCACTGGCCGGGGTTGGTGCAACTGGGTTTGCGGCCTTCCAACTCATGCAGGGCCAGCGCATCCTGCTCGCGATCGTGATCGCCGCATTTGCGACCCTGTGGGGCGAGGCGACGATCCTCCTCTTCTTCGTGCTGCCGGTGAAGGCGCGGTGGTTTCTGTGGCTGGAGATCCTCTTCGCCTTCATCGGTTTTCTCGAGAGCAAGGACTTCGCCGGTTTTTGCGGCGTGTGTGTCGCGGTCTTCCTGACCTACAGCGGACTCAATAGAGGCGGCGCCGGCCGCATCCTCCACGACTGGCGAAAGCGCGGGGAAAAGTTCATCCTCGAGCAGCGGCTCGAACGCCTCAAGCGGAAGAGAAAATTCAAGGTCCTCAACGGCGACAAAGATGACTGGATTCACTGAACGGCGGCAGGCTCGGAAGCCTGGCGCCGTTCAGTGAAAAAAAAGCCCGGGCCGAAGCCCGGGCTTTGTGCTTGTGGATAGAACGCTACGGCCTCGACGCCGGTTGGCGCCGCGGATCGACGTTTGGCAGCTCGCGGTCGGTATTGGGTCGGCGGATCCTTGGCGCGTTGCCGAGCTTCGGCGCGAAGAGCTTGTACACCTCCTCGAACGCCTCGCGCGACAGCACGACGTCCTTGGCGGCGGCCGGGGAGATTCCCGGGGTCTGCCAGTCGCCCTCGAAGAGCACCTCGGCCATGTTCACCCCCGGGATGTTGCTGCCGTACTCGGCATTGATGAACTGGATGAGAGCATCTGCCACCATCGCATAGCCGATGCGCTGTGGATGAACACCGTCGTAGGAAAAGAACCCGCCCAAAAGGAAGCCGCCGTTGATCTCGATGCCGCCGTAGGACGGTGCCTCACCGGCGACGATTACGGCGGCGACCTCGTTGATGTCGAAGACCGGCAGCCCGTAGGTGGCGGCGACATCGGCGATGATCGCATTGAAGGCGTCGACGCGATCGTCGATGATGTCGATCTCCTCGGGGCGCAGCACGTAGCCGGGCTCGCCGGTCAAGAAGTTTAGATCCTCGGGCAGCGGCGGACCGCCGGGGAGTCCGTAGCCCTGGGCGATGAGACCGGCCGCCAGGAGGGTGACCAACGAGTCCGCGGTCAGCGGGCCGTGGGTGCCCATCAAGGGAGTGAGGCCGAGGCCCGGTATGTCGACGAACGGCGGTACCGTGGTCGCGAATGGGATTGAGGTCGAGTACGGGAGGTTCAGTAGCACGATATCGGCCGAGGTGTTCGTGACCAGGGCGCCGATGGCGTTGTTGTAGAGGAGCGCAAACTGGTCGACAGGGGTCATGGTGACGCCATCTATCGGGGTGGCGGCAAGGACCGCTCCGAGCTCGTCGTTGTTGCCGATCCCAACTGTGATGAAGGTCGGTTGCAGGCCGATCGCCTGCTCGAGGGCGGTGTTGATGCCGTTCCGGAGGATCAGGTCATGCATCACGTTGTCGGTGTTGCCGGCGAGCAGATTGTTGATGTCGCCGGTGGTGAAGAGCATGTCGAAGAGGTTGGCGCCCGGTACGCCGAGGTTGTTGTAGGGCCGCGGGAGAACCGCGTTGACCGGCAACCCCGGAATGAGACCGACGGGGAGGATCACAGGAGCCGGCACCAGATGTACGAGCTCGAGGATTGGCGGCAGGCCGGGCTCCGAGACCAGCGGCAGCTCGAAATCCTGGGAACCGGCCTGCGCGGCAAGCACCGCCGGGTACGAGCGCTCCTGATAGAAGTCCATCAGCGAGTTGGAGGCCATGCCCGCCGCGATGCTGTCTCCGAGGGCGACGTAGTTGCTGAGGTCGACTTGCGCCATGGCAGGCGCCGCCGCGAGGAGCGCCACCAGGCAGGTAATGAGAATTGTCTTTTTCATTGGCGTCCTCCTTTTCAGAACTTGATTGTGAAGGTCGCGCCGGCAAGGTGAGCCTTGCTGTCGTCATAGCGACCGTTGTAGCCGTCATGCGAGCCGCCCTCGGTAGAACGACCGTCGTTTGTGATGTACAAATAACCGAGATCGAGGCGGAAACGGTCGGTGTAGTAGCTGAATCCCGCCGAATAGCCGGTGCGGTCGCCGTCTGCGAGCAGCGGCGACATGGATTCGATCGGTTGTCCGGTCTCGTCGAAGAGGTAGCCGAGTTGGAGTGCGACATGCTGGCTGGCGCGGTACTCGCCACCGATGCGGTACTGAGCGGCATCTTCGAAGTTCTCGGGGACCACGGAGCTGAGCTCGGGGTTTTCGGGAAAAATGATGGCGAGCTCGTCGAAGGAGGTCCAACCCATGACGCCGTACTGGCCGGAGAGCGTCCACTTCTCGTTCTGCCACGAAAGCCCGATCGTCCAGAAGTCCGGAAACTCGATCGAGGTCGTGATGGGCACCTTCTCGTCAACTGGAAGGAACGAAGCGATGACGGCGTCGAACTCGGGGTAGCCCGTCAAAACCTGATTGAACTCCCCGTCTCCCTCGTAGTCGATGGTGAAACCGGAGCGGTAGACGCCGCCGAGCGTGAATCCGCCCCCGATCTTCCACAGCAAGCCCACATTCCAGGCGAAGCCCGAGTTGATGCCGGTGGATCCCATCTTCGCATCCGCCACGTCGGTGAGCTGCTGGTTGAACGGGTTGATCAGACCCACCGTTCGTTCGATCTCGAGGGTGCTCGTCTCGTAGTCGATGCCGATGCCGAAGGCGAATTTCTCGCTCAGCTGGTAGGCCATGCTGACGCCAAGGTTGAAGTTCATGAGGTCGGCTTTTCGGGAGATATATCGGCCGAGGAAGTCATCATCCCACTCGGTGCCTAAACCCCATGGGTTCGTCACCGAAAAGCCGATCTCGAGGCGGTCGTTTACCGGAATTCCGAGATAAAGATGCGCCGGGGGAAAGGTCTGGTCGACCAGGTCGGCGGTGTATCCCTCTCCGGGATAGGGCGACTCACCGTAGAAGGTCTGCTCGGGTGCGATGAGGGTGACGCCGAACATCACCTGGATGCCCTTGTCGGTCTGAAAAGCCATACCGGCCGGGTTCCAGAACAGAGCCGACGGGTCGTCGGCCACCGCGACGAACGCGCCTCCCATGGCCATCGCCCGGTTGCTGTGCTCAAAAAGGGCGAAGCCCGAGCCCCAGGTCAACGACGGCATGACCAGGAGCGCCGCCACCACTAAAAGAGCATATCTGTGATTCTTCGCAATCATCCGAACCTCCTTCCGCTGTTAACGGTGCCGGTTTCTCGCTGAATCGACCTCTCATGCTACGGCGGCAATAACAGGTCGTCAACACGCTCGATTGAATCGGTGTAACTCGGACCGAGTCATCCGAAAAGGACTGGGCGGAGGTGATGATGAACAGTAGAGTACGCCAGGCCGCATCGACGGCGGTTTTCGTCTTGTTGGCGGCAGCACCTGCTGCGTCTCAGGTGGTTTTCACGGATATCACCGAGCAGGCCGGTGTCGCGTTGACCGGGCTCTTGATCGAGTCGGTGGCGTGGGGCGATTACGACAACGACGGTGACGAGGACCTCTATCTGACCGGCGACGGGCGCAACCGCCTCTTTCGAAACGACGGCGGCGGCGATTTCACCGACGTCACCGACACCGCCCGCGTCGGCAACTCGCGCTTCAGCGTCGGCACCGCCTTCGGCGATCTCGACAACGACGGTGATCTCGATCTCTACGTCGTGAACTTCAATGACGGACTCGATGTCCTGTACCGGAACGACGGGCCGGTGGGTCCGGGCGGCGCCTATCGTTTCACCGATATCACGACGGCGGCAGGCACAACCACCGAGCGCTCGAGCCGGGGCATGGCCTTTGTGGATTATGATCGCGACGGGCTGCTCGATATCTTCGTCCTCGCCATCGGGCCTAACATCCTGTACCACAACGAGGGTGGTCTGCGCTTTCGAAACGTCGCCGGTGCCCTCGGTGTGGCCCAGAGCGACCAGGGCGTGGGAGTGGTGGCGGTGGATATCGACAACAACGGCTGGCCGGATCTCTTCACCGGGAATCGCAGCGGCGACCCCAGCAACCTCTACCTGAACGACGGCGGGGAGTTCACAGACATCGCCACGTCCGCGGGCATCACCAAGCGCGGGCTCGGCATGGGCGTGACCGCGTTCGACGCCGACAACGACCTCGATTTCGACCTTTACTGGACCTCGTGGCCACAGGTGTCCAATGCGATGTACGAAAACCGTGGCGAGCTCGAGTTCGAAAACGTGGAGCTGGCCTCGGGGACCGACGACCCGCGGGGTTGGGGGATCAGCGTCAACGCCGGCGATGTGGATCTCGACGGCTGGCAGGACTTCTTCGTCACCAACGGCTTCGATGATTCCTCGTCGCCGAATGTGCTCTTTCTGAATGACCGCGACGGCTCGTTTTCCGACATCACTGCGGCCATCGGCGGCGGTGATTTCGACGGGCGCGGAGTCGCCTTTGCCGATTTCGACAACGACGGCGATCTCGACCTCGTCGTGACTGCCGACGCGGGCCAGGCGACCCGGTTGTGGCGCAACGACACCGCCACCGAAAACCACTGGCTCGGTCTGCGGCTCAGAGGAACCGCCTCCAACGCCAGCGCGATCGGCGCCCGGGTGGTCGTGAGAACGGCGGCAGGAGCGATGGTTCAGGAGGTGAGCGGCGGCGCCGGCAGGGGTTCCCAAAACAGCCTCCCGCTGGAGTTCGGCCTCGGCGCGGCGACGGTAGTGGAAAAGCTCGTTGTGCGCTGGCCGAGTGGCACAGTGCAGACCTTTCGGAACGTGGCGGTGGATCAGTACCTCGAGCTGACCGAGCCCTTCGCCGCAACCCGAAGGAGCGGCGGCCGGCGGGTCCCAAGGCAAGAGTGATCAGTAATCGAGTGATCAGTGGCCGGCCCATCGACTCGATCACTGATAACTGATCACTGAGTGGCTGGCCCGTCAACTCGATCACTGATTACTGATCACTGATCACGTGCTCGGGCGGGTCACCGCAGATCGGGCTCGAACTCCGGCTTGTTGTCGATGATGCCCTCGATTTTCTCGAGAACCTCCGGCGTGAGGCGTTCGTACACGTCGATCGCCTTCATGTTTTCCCGCACCTGTTCGGGACGTGACGCGCCGGTGATGACCGTGCTCACGTTGGGGTTTGTGAGGCACCATGCGATCGCGAGCTGTGCCATGGTGCAGTCGAGCTCGTCGGCGATGGGTGCCATGTGTCGCAGCTTGGCGATCGTCTCCTCGACCTTTTCTCCCGCGACCCGCGAACGAAGCCACTCGTAACCCTCGATGGTGGTGCGGGTGTCCGGAGGGACGCCATCGTTGTACTTGCCGGTGAGGAGGCCGCTCGCCAGCGGGCTCCAAATCGTGGTACCGAGGCCAATACGCTCAAAAAGCGGCGCGTACTCGCGCTCCACCCGGTCGCGGTGGAAGAGGTTGTACTGCGGCTGTTCCATCTGGGGCGGAATGAGGCGTTCGCGCCGCGCCACGTGGTAGGCCTCGAGGATGCGCTCGGCCGGCCACTCGCTGGTGCCCCAGTAGAGGGCCTTGCCCTGGTTGATGACGTGGTTCATCGCGCGGACGGTCTCCTCGACCGGGGTGTGGAAGTCCGGGCGGTGGCAGAAAATCAGATCCA
>JAIVTZ010000206.1:0-6387 GCA_049188105.1 Deltaproteobacteria bacterium
CCACGCGCTGGCGACGGTGCGTCACCGCGCCCGCCTTGGTCACGGCGTAGCCCAAGGGGCGAAGCCGGAAGGGCGCGAGTAACTCAAAACTCAAAACTAAAAACTCAAAACTATCCATGCCGAGGGCGAGAAAACACCGCTGGGCATGGTGCATCGCCAGCCGCAGCAGGAAGCTGGTGAAATCTACGGGCTGGAGACCATCCAACCGCCGCCGAACCGTTCGAGGGAAACCTTGGCGGTGAAATGTTTCGACTGGGTTTCGGAAGCACCGGCCGGTTGGTACTCGAACCGGACCGTGGCGACGGCCGAGTTGTCGTCCTGCAATCTGATATCGGTCGAGGTGACTGTGCACCACTCCGCCGGCGGGCTGTGCTGTCGGCAGAGTTCTCCCTCCATGAGCCGGATTTCCGAATCGATCTGCTGTCGATATTGATAGCTCGATCTCGCCTTGCCGGCCGTGGACGTCTTTCGTGGTCTCTCTTTCTGAGATGCGTCCCCCTTTTCGAGAGGCTCATGTGTCGGAAAATCTCTCGGGTCGAGGGTTTCAGTTGTGCCCGGTCCCGTCACACAGAAACGAATGGGTACCGCAAACAGAAGCAGGAAAAACGCCAAGAACACAAGGCGCACCGCGATGGAAGGTAACTCGTGCATCGTCCTATCGTCGTCGACTCAAGTTCTGCGGGCTAACGTATCCCGCCACAATTGGGATGGATGCGTCGGCACACTCGATACTACACATCAATTATGGCGGGGCGCACTAGCCTGCATTTCTCACCAGCGTCCTGCTACGGCCGGCGATGCACCACACCCAGCGGTGTTTTCTCGCCTCGGGGTGCTCGACGTACTGGCAAGTACGCCTCCGCGCCCCTCGGGTCGAAAACCCCACTGGGCACGGCACCTCGCCGCCCTCGCCACGAAAGCTGGTGAGAAATGCAGGCTAGAAAGACGAGGTGGAGCGCTGGCACGGATAATCAATCCTGTCCCCTTTGGCGACAAAGAACCGGTCGGAATCGGTGCATTTCCGGACCCCTCGAGCGACCAGGGTCTTACGAATGGTCGACTTCTTCCGCCTGAGCTCATTGATTTTGTCATACAGATACGATCTGTGCTGGTACGAATAGGCTGCATCTCGTTGATTTTGCAGGGATTCTATATCGGCGGTGATGCGGCTGTACTGGAATAGCAGGCTGCGAAGCTCGGGATCCTTGACGCCGCTGAACCTCGCGCTGTCGCTCGTGCTGCCACCGATCTCACCGACTGTCTGGTTGTCGAGGACAATCGAACCTGAGTCGCTGGTTTTGAGCTTCATCTCTTTGGCGACATCGGCGAGGCTTCTTTTCGAGCCGTTGCCAGACACCTTCGTACTTCTGTTGTAATCCTCGATCGACAATTCGTGCGCCAGGACCTTGCGGTCCTGCATCATTTCGCCGGGATCACGTGCGCTCCGCAGGCGTTCGAATGACTCGGGGACCGCGTCGAGAGCATAGCGCTGGTGGAAGCGCTGACCGGCGAGGACCGTTGACAGGTCGACGGTGAGAAAGTAACGGAGCGGACGATCCAGGTCGGGAATGCGTTCGGGGAATTCGACGATCGTCTGGAGGCCGTTCTCCGTGCGTTCGAGGTTCAATACCACGGTTTGGATGTCGTCCCCCTCCAACAATACCTGACCGGTGTCGGAATCGAACTCGACAAGAACCGGCGTGACCGAGACCTTTATGGGTTGCGGAGGTGAAAGGATGACTCGAGGTTCCAGGGAGACCCGTATTGCCTGCCGTTTGACGAACTCTCGGATGCGATTCGGAGAGATCCCGAAACCGAGCCCTTGGCCGCCGGAGATGCCGGCGAAGACGACACCCACCAGATGCCCATCGGCGTTGACCATGGGACTGCCGGAGCTGCCAGGATTGAGCGCCGCGTCGGTCTGCACCATCGTCAGGTTTCCCTGTGTGTCTCGCCGAAGTGATGTCACCATCCCCGCGGCCAGTGTCACCTCGGGATTCGGCATGTCTTGAAGGTTTATTTTTTTCTCCATTGCAAGCATGTCGCCAAAGGGAAAACCCGCCGTCCATACAGTTTCGCCGAGACGAACGTCGTCGATCACGTTGAGGTCGATATAGGTATCGGGCCGGTAGTTGACCTTCAACAACGCGAGATCACGTTTCCGATCGCGAGCGATGATCTTCGCGGGGAGTTCGCGTTCGTCGAGCGATCCGCTGTCGATGACAGCCGTCAGTCTGATGACCTTTGCGCTGATCTCGCGTTCGCGGTCCCACAGATATCCTTCGATCTGGTCGGCGACGACGTGCCAATTCGTGAGGATGTACCCGTCCGGGTGAACAAAAAAACCGCTTCCCGATGAGGGGAAGTCCTCGATCTTGACTACCCGATCCGCGCGCAGGAATACTGCCGACCGGGCGATGTTGTCGATGGTATCAAGAGAGACAGTCTGCGTGGACTGGCCAATGCAGAGAACCGGTGTCAGGAAAATGAGGAACGCGACGCCGAGAGTGTTGGAAACTCTCATGAGACCCTCCATCGGGTTTCGATCTATCGCAAGACCGTGGCCTACCTCCAAAACAATATTACATTCAGGGAGGCTCAATGACAATCATCTCATCCGCACCGCTGTCGGTGAGAACGTCTGTACTCAGCTTACATCCTCCGCCACTGGTGGTAGATGCGGAGGGAATAGCTCCAGGGCGTTTGGTTGTTGGCCCGCGCGGGAGGTCGCGATTGAGGTCGATTCCGGTGATTGTGGGAGTGATGGTGCTTATGGGATGTGGGGCAACGGTTCCGGAGGTGCCGGAGGAGGCGCCCGTTTCCTACTCGGCACACCTCGAGCCGTTGGTGATCGCCCACTGCCTCGGCTGCCACGATTCGGAGGAGCCGAAGGCTAAGCTGGTCCTCGATCCCGGTGAGGGGTATGGGCAGCTCGTGGGCCGGCGCTCGGTCCAGGTTCCGGAGATGACGTTGGTGGCACCTGGCGACCCGGACGCCTCGTACCTGTGGCTCAAGCTGCAGCACCGTGCGCCCGAGGGCAAGGGCATGCCGCGGACGCTGACCGGCACCAAGAAACTGCGGCCCGCCGAGCTCGAGCTCTACCGCCGCTGGATCGAAGGCGGAGCGCTCCCGTAGGCGGGAGGTATTAGGTATTAGCAATTAGGTAGGTATTAGCCCATCACAACGTTTCTGCCGTCCCTCGATCCCGATTCCGGGATTTATGCCTCGGTGCGGCCTGCTTGCCCGACATTCGGAAAAGCGTCGAGTCCGGGCTAATACCTAATACCTAATACCTAATACCTTTCTTGTGTACACTGGCGCCGCAATGATCAGCCGATATTTTCATGTGGTGGTACTGGCGGGGTTCGAACCGTGCAGGTGATCGTCGTCGGGGGCGGGCTGGTGGGGTCGACATTGGCCGAAAAGCTGGCCAGGGACGGCCATGACGTGATCGTGGTCGAGCAGAACCGCGAGCTCATCGCCGATCTCAACGAGCGCCTCGACGTCCAGACCATCCACGGCAACGGGGCCACGATCCCGGTTCTGATGCAGGCCGGGATCGAAAACGCCGATCTGCTGCTCGCGACGACCAACTCCGACGAGGCGAACATGGTGGTGGCGCTGGTGGGCTCGGTGATCTTCAAGGTGCCGAGGGTGGCGGCGCGGTTGCGCGATCCCGAGCATGAGGAAGGTTTCCGGCGCATCGCGCGCGAGCCCGGAGGCGACCGGGTCGCCATCAACCCGGACATGGCGGCGGTGGACAAGATCCTGTCCCTGATGCCGGTGCCGGGCGCGGTGGACGTGGTGTCATTCTTCGACGGCAAGCTGCTGGTGGCGGGGTTTCATATCAAGCCCGGCAGCGAGTTCGCGGGTCTGCTGCTGTCGCATCTCCGATTGCTCTTCCCGGCGACGCCGGTGCTGGTGGTGGCGATCCGGCGCGACGGCCGTTGGCGGGTGCCTTTCGGCGACGACGAGATCCGGGCCGGCGATCTGGTTTACTTCGCTGTGGATCCGGCCGAGCTCGACAACGTGTTGGTCCTGCTTGGGGTCCGCCGCGGGGCCGAGCGGCGGGTGATGGTCGCGGGCGCGACACGAATCGGCGTCAACCTCTCGCGCCGCCTCGAGGAGGACGGCGTCCCGGTCACCCTCATCGATGAACGGCGGGAGGCGTGCGAAAAGGCGGCCGCCGCGCTCGACGACACCCTGGTCATCCACGGCAGCCCGACCGACCGCGAGCTCCTGCGCGAGGAGGGCGCCGAGCGGGTCGAGGGTTTTGTCGCCTGCACCGACGGCCATGAGGAGAACGTGGTGGCCTGTCTTCTCGCCGGCCGCATGGGCGCCGCTCACACCTTCGCCCTGGTCGACAATGCCGCGCTGTCGGGGCTGGTCGGCGATCTCGGCATCGACGCCGTCATCTCGCCGCGGCTGCTGTCGGTGAGCCTCGCGCTGCAGTTCGCCCGCAAGGGCAGGATCAAGGCGGTGGCGGCGCTGCTCGAGGACTCGGTCGAGGTCTTCGAGGTCGAGGCCGCCGAAGGCAGCCGTCTGGTCCGCTCGCCGCTGTCCGAGCTCGGTCTGCCGCGGGGGATGCTGCTGGTGGCGGTCCAGCGGGACGACCGGATCTTCATTCCAGGCGGCGAGGATCGCATCGAGCCGGGCGACCAGGTGATCGTCGCGGCGACCAGCGAGACCGCGCCACGCCTCGACGATTTCATCGGCGGGTGAGGGCCGGCGCGTGAACCGTCGTTTCGTAACCTACCTGCTCGGCTGGCTGCTGCTGTTGGATTGCGCATTTCTCTGTCTGCCGTTGCTGGCGAGTCTGGTGTTCCGTGAGTCGCCGGAGCCTTGGGTGGCGGCGATCGCGGTGGCGGGAGTCATTGGTGTCCTTCTGGTGCGTGTCCGACCGCCCGACGATCGGCACATCCGGCCGCGAGACGGGTTCCTGGTCGTCAGCGGAGCCTGGATCGCGGTCTCGCTGGTAGGAGCCGTTCCATACCTGGTCACCGGAGCACTGGGCCCGGTGGACGCCCTCTTCGAATCGGTGTCGGGCTTCACGACCACTGGTTCGACGGTGATCGTCGACACGACGGTGATTCCGAAGGCGCTGCTCCTGTGGCGTGCCATGAGTCAATGGCTGGGTGGTATGGGGATCATCCTCTTCACCATCGCCATCCTGCCCCTGCTCGGAATCGGCGGCATGCAGCTCTTCAAGGCCGAGGTGCCGGGCCCGGTGGCCGACAAGGTGCGGCCGCGGCTGGCCACCACCGCGCGTACATTGTGGATGGTCTACGTGGGTTTCACGGTGGCTGAGTGGATCGCGCTTCGGCTCGCGGGTCTTTCAGGTTTCGACGCCCTCTGCCACTCCTTCACCACCCTCGCCACCGGTGGGTTCTCGACAAAGAACACCTCGGTGGGCGAGTTCGGCTCGGCGACGGTCGAGTGGATCATCATTTTCTTCATGCTCCTGGCGGGGATCAACTTCGTGCTCCACTTCCGGCTGCTGACCGGCCGCGTCAAGGCTGTGTGGCACGACAGCGAGCTGCGTTACTTCCTCGGCGTGATTGCAGTGGCGACCGCGATCCTGGTTGTGACAGTGCACGAGCCGGGCGCGCGAATCGTGGACAGCCTCCGCGACGCCGCCTTTCAGACGGTCAGTATTCTCACAACCACCGGGTACGTGACGGCTGACTTCGAGGGGTGGGCGACGCTGCCGCTGCTGGTGCTCCTGTGTCTGATGGTGCTTGGCGGCATGTCGGGCTCGACCGGCGGCGGGATCAAGAGCCTGCGCGCGTTGCTCGCCGTCCGCTCGCTGCGGACCACGCTGCACCGCCTCATCCACCCGCACGCGGTGCGGCCCGTGAAGTACGGCGGCGCGGTGGTCTCGGAGACGGTGCTGTCGGGGATCTGGGCCTTTCTCACGGCCTACCTCCTGATCGCGTTGGTCGGTGCGGCGGTGGTGGCGGCGCACGGTTATGATTTGTTGACCGCGATCTCGGCCGGACTGACCTCGATCGGTAACGTCGGTCCCGGCCTCGGCGAGATCGGCGCCTATGACAACTTCGGCCACTTCCCCGGGCTCGTGAAGATGGTGCTCGCGGGCTGCATGCTCTTCGGCCGCCTCGAGATCTTCACCCTGCTGGCTCTACTCTCGCGCGAGTTCTGGCGGCGGTAGCGCCCACGCACACGATGCTGGATGCTGGATACTGGATGCTGGATCTGCACGCCCACCCGATACTCGATACTGGATACTCGATACTCGATCCGCCCAACTACCCCTTGACAAGCCGGATCGCGAATCTACGCTTTCGTCGCATCCAGCATCCAGCATCCAGCATCCAGCATCCAGCATCCAGCATCCAGCATCAAGGATTGACGGGCCGTGTAGAATGC